>JBDKEH010000142.1:0-3156 GCA_039795345.1 Bacteroidota bacterium | reverse complement strand
GGAACTGAAATGGTAGCCGTTGAACCTGTACTTTGAATCGTTTGCAAGGCACCACCATTCAATTCATAAGTAAACACATAAGGGGCTGTTCCACCTGAACCACTAAAGCTGATCATGGGGGAAGCTGCACCGCTGCAAACAGTAGCAGAACCTGTAATACTTGCAGTGGGCAATCCATTGATCACAACAATGACTTCCCCTGAGGCGGCATTACTACAAGCACTTGTACTACTTTCTTGTACACCCACAAGTGTGTAAGTATAGGTACCAACACTATTGGACGGAACACTCACACTCACAGTATTACCTGAACTGGTGCGGATGGTTTGAACAGCACCGCCATTCACACGATAACTGAATGTATAAGGGGCTACCCCACCACTACCGGTAAATACAACTGAGGAACTGCCGGAATTTTGACAAAGATTGCCACCGCCACTGATCGTGGCAGTTGGTAAAGGATGAACAACTACATTAACAGCCGCAGATGTGGCACTACATCCATTGGCATCTGTCACTGAAACAAAATAAGTTCCACTTTGACCGACGGTGATCGATGCGCCGGTAGATCCCGTATTCCACTGATAACTGCTACCGGATGAACTATTCAGTGTCAAAGAACCACCTTGACAAAAAACCAATGGACCTGAAGCATTAATGGTAGGAGTAGCAACAGAATAATAGGAAACTGTTACGGGCGCGGAAGTAGCAAAGCATCCTTCTTTTGATACAGTGACCGTATAAGTACCTGGACCAACAGTAATCATTCTCGAACTCGCACCATTGGACCAAGCATAAGTATCATAGCCTGCTCCGGCATCCAAAGTTTTAGCCGAGCCGGGACATACGATAAAAGAAGAACCCGGCAAAGGTGTAGGACAAACAACTGTTGAGACAACGACAACATTACTGGAGGCACTATTGCCACAACCATTAGAACTATAACAAGAATAACTGCCTGCAGTGTTGACAGTGATGCTGTTACCACTCGCACCGTTTGACCACGTAATGGCAGAACCACTGGCTGATAAGGTTGCAGATTCTCCATTACAGAGTAATAAATTGCCGGAGGGTGCTACAACAGGTGCGACAGGAACCTGATCAGTAGTGACCACGATCATATTGCTGGCCAAAGAATTGCCACAACTATTGACAGCTATTGCATAATAAGTACCGGCACTATTCACAGTAATACTGCTGCCGGTCGATCCATTACTCCAAAGAAAGTTGCCGGAAGAACCGGAGGCAGTGAGTACCGCCGACACTCCATTGCACAATGGCATGGAAGCAGAAGTACTCACTGAGGGGGCATCCGGTAAAGATGCTGAGGTAGGTAAGAATGAGTGCTCTTTATACGACGCATCGTTATCAATGATCCCATATGCGCCAATGGTCACTAAATTACCAAAAGAATAGGGAATGGTAAAACTATGAATCGTAGCATTATTACTGGAACTTCCATAAAGAATGGAACTTCCTGATTGAACATGAAATGAACTGGTAAATCGTCCTGGATAACCCTCCAGATTTTCATTTTTAATTTTGAATTGAACCGTGATTTCAGAAGAACTACATTGGATACTCTCACTTACAAGTTCAATCGTAATTTGATTAGAGCCGGGGTTGGGTTGAGCAAATGTCAAAAGCGGTATTAACAGGCATAAGACAATCCCCCACCGACCGTGTCGGCTGAATGTATATAAATGCATAAAAAGATTTTTATAATGATTTAATAGCTACCAAATCGATAGTGGATTCCGAGTCCGCCCATCAAACGATAGCGACCTAATAGAGGATTGAAAAGCATCTTTTGTTGAAAAAAACTGCTAAGAGTAAATGCTGAGGAAAGAAACCAATGAGCATTGATTTCACCTGCCAAACCAAAACTCGATCGTTTGGATAGTGGCCAATCTTTATATAACCAAGGCTCATGTTCCACTTGCCAAGACAGCCCAATTGCAGAACTAAGTCCTAAACCTTGATCTGAACGCTCAGCATGATTAGAATAAAGCTCAGTCATCAAATCCATGCCAAAGCTTGTATATTGTAATAGATCTCGATGACTCCTTTCATGATACACCCCAAAAACAAAATGCAATTTACCATTGGTCGGATGGGTGTAACGAAGGGAAAAATAATCAGCCGGCACAAGGGATTTTCCACCTCTCAAACAAAGTGATTGTGCATTTGCATTCATACCACAACAAATCCAAATGAGCACTGCAAATAATTTCATAGCCTGGACAATTTTGTTACCACAAAGCTAGAGCGAGAAAAAAAGTAGGAAGTTGATTAAAACAACTATGAACTTAAATCCGATTGAAAAAAAAGAAATGGAGATAGAAATAAAATGAAATAAAGAATCGGAGGTAGAATACGCTTTCATTCCATTGACTCATGATTGGAATATGTAGATAAAAAATCTTACCACTATGCAGTCATACTAGATACCTAAAATTCTAGGCTCATATGCAACATCCAAAATGGTCTTAATAATTGGAAGCTTTGAACGCTGATACTATTCTGAGTAAAATTGATATCTGTGAACTGACCATCATTGAATAAGTTGTTACCGGATATCATAAAACTTAGTTTGTCTTTGACTGCCAAATACTTCAAAAGCAGCTCTCCCATATAAAGATCATTCGAGCTCAGTTTTCGCTTTTGCTGTACATATTGGAGTTTTGAATTTAAAATCCATCGGCTGTTGAATCGATACACAAACTCGGTTGAGTAAAGATTGATGCGATTGTTGGCAATTCTTTCTTTGATTGAATGGGGATCAATGCGTTGTGAAGTAAATGTGAACTGTGCTTGGATGTTGGCAGTAAGTTTTTGCGTGATCAAGGTTTTTAACCTTGATGAAATTTTCGAGCTGCGCAATTGAATCGCCCCCAATTGTTCATTGGTACTATAATAAGTAGCTACTCGATTGAATTGAAATGCCATATCCCATTGGCTTTTCAGTTTTGGCAGATATTTTGACCCAAATAACATAAGCCCCATCAGACTTGCATCTTTCCCCAGAAAAAAAAGGTCACTAACGGTGTAAAAAGGAGCAGGATCAATATTGGGTAAATAAAGTAGCGGGGTCCGAGAATAAAACAAGCTGGCATTGCCAAACATCCTTTTTTTCGTCATTTCAGAAAAAGAATA
>JBDKEH010000143.1:0-8661 GCA_039795345.1 Bacteroidota bacterium | reverse complement strand
GTGGGCCCACCTGGGCTTGAACCAGGGACCCCCTGATTATGAGTCAGGTGCTCTAACCAGCTGAGCTATAGGCCCCAACCTTGCGGTTGAGGCGGCAAAAATAATGAATTGAACTTAATTTTCCTGACCAATTAAAGGCTAGCCAAGCCATTACCCCTGTTTTCTTACATACTTCGTCAGTATCACAATCATCTGTCCCTCAATCTTTCCCTCAATTTGTTCCTTATTATCTTTTACTAGTCGGATGTTTTTCACAACCGTTCCAATTTTAGCACTCATACTAGTTCCTTTTATATCTAATGAACGGGTGAGTAAAACTGTGTCACCATCCTGCAGAAAATTTCCGTAAGCATCTGTGTGTAATTCCGCTTCCCCATCATTTTCATGATCACCTGTTGCCTTTGCCCATACTAAGTTTTCATCATCGAGGTACAACATATCCAACTGATCTGATGCCCAACTTTCTTTTCTGAGTCGATTCAACATTCTCCATGCCATTACCTGTATTCCGGGCACTTCACTCCACATAGTTTCTGTAAGCGCTTTCCAATGACCATAGTCCAATGGTTCTTTTTTCTCTACTTGTACCAAACACTTGTTGCAAATTGCAATGGTATTTTCGGGATAAGCGTGATCTTGTGGAGGCACTTTATAGAGTTGTATTACTGTTTTTGAGTTACATAACTCGCAGGTGTGATTACTTCTGTTCAATACAATTTCTTCCAATTTCATGTTCTAAGGTTGAGCGCACAAGGTAACGGAACATTCATAAGAATATCCTGATAAAAGTCAGCTAACTTTAAAGAAACCAATAGTATGAACCTTGGAATTATTGTTGCAGCTATCATTGCAGCTATTGCGCTGATAAGTTTTCTCATCTATCGAAGTAAAATTGATAGAAAAGAATTGGAAGAAGAATTGAATAATGAGTTGGAAGATGTGAAACACAAAAGAGATACGAATCGTGATTAATTACTTCTTCAATTATTCACTGCTATTCCGCTCCTTTAAAAATACTTTTCGCTCCCTCTTTTTGCTGTTCTGTTATTCCAATAAACCCATACTTACGCTCCAACTCTTTATACATACCTACTGTTTTACGAATACGTTCGAAATCTGTTTCGGGTATCTTGGCGATCTCTAATGCCTCTTTTTGTTTCCATACTTCCGCCTCTATCAACATATCAGCCTGCTTTCCATTCACTTCTAATTTGTCCATCAATGTTCTTCTGTATTTGTTGCGAAACTGTAATTGCAATTGTGGTTTAGCGATCGTATCATAATTACGATTCACCGTCAACGTAATAATCTCACACGGCTCACTTAAACTTTTCTTTCTACGTTCTACCAATGCTTTTACCTGATCTCCCGATAATGAGAGCGATTTGTATTTCTTCACTACTTCTTCCTCTACCTCGCCTGCAGTAGCAAACGTATCACTGGCATTTGCCTCGATCTTGATCTTGGTGAGTCTCGCCCAATGATGAATTTGTCCGATTTTATCTGCTGTGGCTTCCGATATTTTCAACTGCTTGATCAAAGTAGGTTTCTCACAATAACCAAACAACTCTACCTGTTGCTCAGGCGTCCACTCTTGTGCTTGTGTTGTTAATGCGGTTAAAAGCATTACACATACGGCATTCATTATTATTACTAACTTTCGCATGATCAAAAATTTGTCTTGAAATTACACAAAAGATTGGGTTGATAATAAGGCCATCATTGCTTTAACTTTTTTATGACGATATAACACAAAGTTTACCTTTACAGCATGCGCCATGTTCTTGATAATGCCATTTGGGAAGCTCTTACCACACATCAACAATACCTCAATGCAGGAAATGATGTACTGAAATATTTTTCCAAAGAAATATCCCCTCTATTTGCACTTCAACATTGGGATACAAAAGATCAGGATGCATTAGATCAATACATTCCGATAGATCGCTCTTTCTTTGTCTTGATCGCTAGAGAAGTGGAGATACCTGACACCATGAACATACAACTTAGCTTACCCTTGTATCAAATGGTACATACAAAAAAATCTACTACAGAATACCATCACCAACCATTGATCCGAAAACTTGAGCATGCAGATATCCCTCAAATGCTCGATCTCACAGCACGTACAAAACCCGGACCCTTTAACGATCACACGATCGAATTCGGTAATTACTTTGGCATTTTTGATGGAGATCAATTGGTGTCTATGGCCGGACAACGCTTACAAACCAATGATTTTACTGAAGTAAGTGCGATTTGTACTGATCCTGATCATTTAGGGAAGGGTTATGCAGCGGCGCTGACACAAAAAGTTTGTACCTGCATTTATAATAATCAAAAGACTCCTTTCCTGCATGTAAGACAAGACAATGTAGGTGCTATCAAGCTCTATCAGAAATTAGGATTTGAGATCAGGACAGATATATTCTTTTCGATCTTCAAAAAAATATAATTGACGATCAAACTAAAAATAGTGACTTACATAACGCCATACTCTATCATTAATTATTTTCATACCTCTATCATTTGGATGCCCTGCAATTCCTCGATTCTTTGAATCTGATGAAATATCTGTAATAGATACCAATGCGATCTTATGCTGTATGGCATAATTACGTATATCGTTGTTGACTTTTTCATTCTTCCAAAATCCATCTATGATCAATTTCACCACCTTTCCGGAAGGATCTAAATAATGGATCATCTTGTCATACTTTGCTATAAACTGACGATAAGAAGGTTGCGAAGACTTTACATTTTCTGCAATCTTGATGATCACCATATCCGCATCACGAAGAGAATCCAATGTGCTCAATGAATAGGTCAGATAAGTAGACTCAAAATCAGCAATGTTTTTAAATCGCACTTCAACATCATTTCTCTTGGCTTGTAAATTTTGCATCAACAAGTGAATAAAATCATTTTCTTTTCTACTTGCAGCCAAACCCCAATTACCCTTCCATCCTATAGATTGATCCGGTCCATATTGTACAATACTGTTCCCCAACACCACAATTTTTTTCACTTTTTGAATCATGGAAGTATCGATAGGTGTTGGATACACTTGTTCTATTTGCTTTCTGCAACCAAGCTGTAACAGTAATAGTAGAATGGCGAGGCTACACTTATTCATTGAAGCAAATTTTCAAATACTCGTAGTACGATAATTTGTGAGTGATAAAGTTACATCACAAGATTGCTAACAAAGATTTTAACTACCTAATAAAAAAGCCCCAAAAAATTGGGGCTTTTTTATTAAAGTTTAACTCCTAAGGTCAGGAAGAAATTTCTAGGCTCAGCCGCCATCAATCCCGGACCGGGATAACCACCTGCTCTTCGTGTGAAATATTTCTCTCCCAACAAGTTATTAATACCACTTTTCACAAAGAATTTCTCCGTGAATTTATAAGTACCGCTGATATCTACCAGATCGTAGGCGGGTATCAATCCATTGACACCATTTGCAGTTGGAGTAACGGTATTGTTTGCATCACTGTAGGCTGCTGATACATAACTGTATTGAGCTGTAACCGTGAGTTGCTTTCTGCTATAGGTAACTCCTGTACGATAAATTCTTTCCGGCGCATTTTCTACACGCTTGTTTTTTAGGTTAGACTCTACCAATGTATTTCCTTGACGAGTGATGACACGTAAGTTGTCATACTGTGCGTTGATAAATGCTAATGAAGCGAATACCGTAAGATTTCCAAATACCGGCTTAACACCCCAGGCTTTGAATGGACTGAATTCTACCAATGCTTCTATACCTCTACTGCGACTATTACCTACATTGGTGCGGAGATTATAAAAGCTGCCATCCAATCTTTGTTGAGCGATCAATCCAATTCTATTGTTGTATTGTAACAAGTAACCACTTACATCAAAGAACAAATACTCTTTGATACGACCGCGATAACCCAGATCAATATTGTATCCTTTTGCATCTTTCAAATTCTGATCAATCACATCGGTTGTAGGATTGCCGGTTAAATCACTGAACAATACCGGACGATATGCTTGCGAATAGTTGGCATAGATCTCTGTTTGACCGATATGATATTCTGCTCCCACACCCGGCAACACAAAACGACGAGTTCTATTTTGATTATTGATTTTTATTTCAGTATTACCGCTAAGACCAACTCTACCATCTGCCTCATTTTGAATATTTTCTACACGAACACCCGGAATGATCACGAGCTTATCTCCAATCCTGAACATGTTTTCAGCAAAGAAAGCCGTGTTGTTTGTGATAAAGCTTAAATCGGTTGGGAATGGATTGAGAATATTCAAATTATAATCTGATCCGGTATCACCTGTTCCATTTTGGAAACGATCAGTATTACCTCTGAAATAACGGATACCTGCAGATAATGTATTTCTCATCTTCCCGATCTGGTAGTCAGTGATATAACGTGCTTCGATCCCAAAGTTTCTATATTGATCAATATCAACTCTACGATTATTAAAACGAAGTGTACTAGCGTTGATGGTATCTGCAATATTGGGTGCCTGCATAAAACCAATACTGTTGCGATCGCCCGTCATGGCAAACGCTTTTACATTCAATCTGCTTTTGTCGGAAATGGTATAATCAGCATTGAAAGCAGCCATGTTCCACTTTACTTCAAACCAATTTCTTTGGCGTAAGCTCTTGTAGGGATCTTGTGCAAATTGGGCATCGGTTAATCCACCGGGTTGCTGACTCAAGTAATCAAAGTGTGTGATCTCTAGTCCTACTTTTAATTTTTTATTGATGTTCCATGAAAAATTTCCAAAAGCAGTATTCACTTTGAATCCACTATTCTCACGAAAGCCATCACCTCTGCGGTGATCCCAGAATGCATAGTAATGTGTCTTACCGTTTTCACCACCGATGGCATTGTATGAATTGAACAGCCCAAAACTTCCGGCCGTTTGTTGTGATTCATATTGGAAAGGTTTATTGATCTCACTTCCATCTTTCATGATGAAGTTCACCATACCGCCGAACTGTGGACCATACTGCAAACTGGCAGCACCACGTAACACTTGAACTCGTTGAACAGAATTTAACTGGGGTGTATAATAAGCTTCAGGATAACCAAAAGGATCACTACTGATATCATAACCATTCTGACGAAGATTGAACTCCCAGCTACGATTCGGACTCAATCCACGTGCAGCAATACCAATTTGAATACCACTTGGATCACTTTCCCAGATCTGAATACCCGGTACTTTGGCCATTACTTGGCGCATGGTATTGGTAACTACATTGCCCTGTACATTGTCCATCATGATCAAGGCATTCTTTTTTCCTGCATTGATCGTGGTCCCTACTATTTCAGGTAAGAAGTGAATATCTGCTTTGGTGTATCTACCCACCAATGTGATATCGGGTAAAAATTTAGCATGAAAGAAAGAGCTATCGATCTTGGCTTTACTTTCTTTTTCCTGTGCATTTGTCGTTGTTACGATTAGTATCCCTAATAAAAGGGCTGTCATCCATCTATTCATCATTTTCTTTTTAAATCGGGTGCAAGTTGTTTTTAAATCATACATACATACTTACGAGAAAAGAAAAGCGATTGACGAAATGCAGAAAAAAGAAGATATATAATGAAGTCTCTTGAAAGATTATGACAAACAGATGACAAAAGTGATCTCAAAGTCTTTTCAATTACTCTTCGTTCTTGCTTTCATAGATGATGGGAACCACATCGATCAATTCGAGAGATTGGACCATTTTAAGTGTACCATTTTTGTACTTCTGAAAATGGGCTGTTTTGATATGAGTTTCATATGCTTCTTTACTGGCATAGGTTTCAAAAACCGTTACATGATTAGGTTTATCTTTTTCATACACAGCAAACATTCGCAGCACGCCTTTTTCAAGCCTTACAGAAGTTTCGATACCCTCCTTCAAGTATGATTGATATTCCCTCAACAGAGAATTATCTACAATGATTTTAGCAATGCGTACATAGGGCTCTTGGGCGTTTGCTTTATTAATCCATACAAAGCAGAGTATCAAAAGAAAATAGAGCTGTCTTTTCATACTTATAAATATTAATTCTTCGGTTTTAATTTTTGAGCAACGCTGTCATAATATTCTTGCGTTAATTTTTCACCCCAAATGGTAGGCTGGGTTCCTCCATAAATAGCCAAATAGGTTACATCAGTTTCTTTCGTAGATGTATGCCAGTGTTCTACATCTTTATTACACTTGATAACATCTCCTTTTTGCATCACGATGGGCTCTTTACCTCTTTCTTGGTAGTATCCTTTTCCCTCCAAAATAATGAGCACCTGTGGTGTGGTATGCTTATGCCAATCTAAGGTTGAATTTGCTTTAAATGTGGCCTTACTGATATTGTAATTTATTTCCGCATCGGCTTGTAGTAAGCTACTCAACCAGGCTTCACCAATATAATGTGTGTTCGGTGCTTTAGGGCCTTGTTCCAAAAAAGAGGTAATCGTGTATTGATTTTTTTGTGCTAACCCTAGGAATGACGAACATAAAAGAACGAATACTAAAAAAGATTTCATAATGTTTGATTTGAACCTATTAAAGGTACTATAATGAATTTGCCTTTATTGATAGCACAACCAACAAAAAACCCTCCGCATTATTGCGGAGGGTTCTGCTCCCCCTCTTGATAAAATATGTAGCTGGAAATTAAAAGTTTTAACCACCCATAACAGGCACTTATTTTAGGGGTACTTACACAAGTTCTCATTCAATTCTTCGAAAAAGATGGGGAATTTGTTGCGACTTTTTTGAACATTTATTTTTTTTAGATAATTTATTTAACAAATCCTTACTTGAGTAATGAAAAAAAACCTTCTCCCTCTCGTATTTCTATATTTAGTACTAACTAATGTAACTGCACAAACCAAATCATGGAGTGCTAGATCTGCACAGTATGCCATGCAATCGGAGTTGGGAATCAAAGTTGCCATGAGCGATGGTGTAGAACTTTTGGTAGATGTTTATTCTCCTGCTGATAGTATTGCCAAAGTAGCAGGGCAGAAATTCCCTGTATTGTTGACTCAGAGTCCTTATGCCTTTATGAATGCAGCACCACATATTGGCTACATTGACTATTACGTGAAGAGGGGCTACATCTGTGTGCTCGCACATATCCGAGGAACTAACGGCTCTGGAGGGAAAAATGAATTTTTATCCAAGCGAGAGCAAGAAGATGGGCCAGAAGTTGTAGCATGGGCTGCTACCAAACTCCCGCAAAGCAATGGAAAAATTGGCTTATTTGGAACATCTTGGTTAGGATTTACTCAATTATCAACTGCGGCAAAAATTGGAAAAAATTCTCCTGTAAAAGCGATTGTCCCCACTTATATGGGGGCATTTCCCTACCGCGAGCTGACGCCAGGAGGAGTACCCTCCCAATCCATTTATTTTCCAAGGGACTTCGATCAACCCGGTATGCTAGGCAATGATTCCACCTCTGCAATGGGAAAGAGACTATTCGAATCTTGGAGTGGTGGCGGAGAATTGGCTCTAGAGGGTGAGTTTTGGAAAAATCGACAGCCGATCAACTACATGGAACAAGTCTACCAATCTGAAATCCCCATCCTACTTGTAGGCGGATGGCAAGATCTGTATCCCACGGGAATTTCTGAGTTGTATGCATCTCTTCAGAATTTACATGCTGGCAAATCCAAATTTGCAATGATGGATTCTGAGCAAGCCATTTCACCAAATTATCACCTGGTCATGGGTCCCTGGGGGCATTACAAAGGACTCAATGTGGAAATGACATTGGCTTGGTACGATAAATGGCTAATGGACAAAGATATGCCACAGTTCACTACCCAAACGCCTTATCATGCCATAGACATGATGACTGGTACTTGGTATGATTTTTCGACCTATCCTTTTACGAAAAACTACCAGCCCTTTGTTTTTGGAAAAGAACTGAGTCTTTCGGAATCTAATAGGTCTGCATCATTTCGCTTTGGTCAAAGAAATGAAGAAAACACAAGCATTTCCTTTCAAACTAAGCCCTTCACCGAAGAAATGGTAATAGCAGGACCTGGATCGGTGAGACTTCTTGCTACTACTTCCTCAAAGGATATGACCTTCTTAGTTGAACTCTTACTAGTTGATGAAAAAGGAATAAAAACCAGAATTACCCAAGGAAATGTTATCGCCTCCTTATCCCAGCTGAGTTCTGAAAAATCCTGGAAAAGTGGAGGTCAATTCATTCGCCCACACTTGCAATTGACACAGGAGATGCCGGTTATTTCTGGAAAAGAATATGTACTTGAGTTCCCAATGGCACCTAGACTTGCTACGATACAGAAAGGACATCGCTTGGAAGTACTCATTTCTTCTATGCCAAAAGAAGAGGATTGTAAAGGAAACCTAGGGGTTTTCCCTTGCTTGCCCACAAAGCAACAACTGGCACGATTACAAGGCGGGACCTTTGAAATCAAGTTGAATGGTGCCGTATCGAGTAGAATTCTTTTACCTGTTATTCCCAAAGGCAAGATGAAGGCCTCCAACTTGAATTACGATTCATCACCCAATCATCCATTTTAACAAAAAAGGAGGCTACAGTCCCTAAACAAACTCCAATATTTCAGGCCTAATATCCATTTACTAATCAGTTTTAAAAAAGATACAGCTGATAAAAAAATTGTTTAACTAAA
>JBDKEH010000091.1:0-37883 GCA_039795345.1 Bacteroidota bacterium | reverse complement strand
TTTGTACTACATGTCCACATGCGTGTAAAAATGCCATTCCATCACCTTCCAATTTTTCCATGATGAATCCTTCACCGCCAAATAAACCGGTTCCTAATTTTCTTTGAAATTCCAGGCCTACACTTACTCCTTTGGCTGCGCAGAGAAATGCGTCTTTCTGACAAATGATTTTATTCTGAAATCTGGAAAGATCAACCGGAATGATTTTTCCGGGATAGGGAGAGGCGAAACTGACTGTTTTGATGCCGCCGGTTACGTTCGTAAATGCAGTCATAAAGAGGTTTTCACCCACCAATACTCTTTTACCGGCATTCAATAATTTGCCCAATAATCCACCTTGTTGTTTGCTACCATCACCAAAAAGTGTTTCCATTTGGATGCCATCATCCATCATCATAAAAGCGCCCGGCTCAGCAATTGCTGTTTCATTCGGATCCAATTCCACTTCCACATATTGCATCTCTTCTCCGTAGATCTTGTAGTCTATTTCGTGATTTTGTTTCATATCTAACAATTTTAAAAATTAGTAGTCAAGTGTTGGTAAAGATTACATATCAGTTATAATCCGAGTAAAATAATCTGTGAATCTGTGGCTGATTTTTGCCACAGATTCACAGATTACAGTATTATTCGTTGGTATTGCAATGATTTTTCATGAAAGTTTAGTAGCAATCCTAGTTTTAGTTTTGAAACAGCCAAATAATTTAATACCTGCGCTTGATGTTGTTCTATGATTCCTGCCTTTGATTTGACTTCTAAAATTATTGAGTTGTCTATTACAAAGTCGGCAAAAAATTTATGCGGTAAAATGATGTTTTTATAGGTAATGGTATATTCTTTTTCTCTTTCATATATGATATTCCTCAACCTTAATTCATACTCAAAAACATCTTTATGCACAACTTCCAGAAATCCTTTACCTAAAATTCTATGTATCTCCATACCCATACCAATCAATTGATAGGTTAAATCTTGAAATGGGTAGTCTTTGGAGTTGTAGGTGTTCATTTTATGGCCACTGAGGGCACAGAGTTACACAGATTTTTTTTTCTTTTGTACCGTATTTCCCGCAAAAAAAACCGCCCCTGAGAACAGGGGCGGTGTGTGGATTATTACCAAAAACCAACTGTACACTATCATTAGAACCAACTGCCAATAAAGGCTTGGTTTACTGTTGCTACATTTTTTAAACGTTTTTCTCTTTTCTTTCTCGCCATTCTATTTCTGATCAATGCAGCTACCATCAACAACAAGAAGATAATCGTCAATGGTGGAATACCCATGAAGCTGATCCATTTACCACCAAACATTCTGCGCATGGGTCTGCGTAAACGTTCAGCGATCAAATACATCGCAGGTACAATGATCAATGTCATGAAGAAAGCGAAGGTCAGACCAAAGATGATGGTCCAGCTCAATGGCTTCCAGAACACTACGTTGTCGCCACCAAAGAAGATCCTTGGATTCAACTCAGAGAATAGTGTTATGAAATTGATATTGAAACCAACGGCGATCGGAATGAATGCCAGGATCGCAGCAAGAGCTGTCAACAGTACCGGAATGATACGTGTTTTACCTGCTTGAATCACCGCTTCTTTTGTCTTCATACCTCTTGATCGTAACTCGTCCGCAAATTCAATTACAAGGATACCATTCTTCACTACGATACCTGCCAGACCAACAATTCCTAGTCCTGTCATAAGAACCGATACTTCCATTCCTGTGATGGAGAAACCAAGAAATACACCGATCACACTGAAAATGATTTCAGTTAAAATGATCACAGGTTTACTTACACTGTTGAATTGTAATACAAGGATCAATAAGATAAGAGCCAATGCAATCAATAGTGCTTTGAATAAGAAGGCTCCTGTTTCAGCCTGCTGTTCTCCTTCACCGGTTTGTTTGATAGTTACGCCATCAGGTAAACCCTTGAAATCTGCAATGTGTTTAGCCAATACCTGGTTCACTGCTGTAGCATTGAATCCTTCAGTGGTCAATACATTTGAGCGTAATGTGATCAAACGTTTTTGATTCTTTCTTTTCACACTACCCAATGTACTGGTAGGTTCAACTTTTACCAATGCACTAATCGGAATATTTTTTACTGCACCACCTGCTGCCATATCTCTGAACGAGATACGCATGTTCAATAAGTCAGTCAAGCTCTTGCGTTGAATCTCATTGTTGCGTAGTTGTATTTTATATTCTTCTTTCCCTTCTTTCACCTTTGAAACTTCTCTTCCGAATAATGCTGTACGAATTTCCATACCGATCTGTGCAGTAGATACACCTTCGATCAAAGCACGTTGTCTGTCGATAGATAAAGTGATCTCAGGATTTTTTAGGTCTACATCCATTTTCAATTCTTCCACACCCGGTACCTGAATAGAATCCAGATAGTTCTTCAGTGATGTAGCGCATTTGATCATCGCATCAAAATCTTCACTAGCAATCTCAATATTGATTGGAGGATCAGTTGGTGGTCCACCACTTTCCTGATCCACACTAATTTCTGAGCCGGGGATACCTTTCATAGCAGCGCGGATCTGATCTAAGTATGGTTTTGTGGAAACACCATGTCTTTTTTCAAACTCCACAAATGAAACTTGGATACGTCCTAATTCACTTCTGGTACTTCTGTCACCAGCCATAGGATCACCTGCACCAACGGCAACGTTACTGATCACACTTTCAACGATCGGGTTTTGTTTACCATTTTCAGTACCCAAGATCTTATTTACTCTTCCTTCTAACACTTTAGTAATTGAGTCTGTAAATTCTACATTGGTACCTACTGGTAATTTTAGGTAAACAAAAATTTGATTCGGATCACCCTTTGGGAAGAAAGTAACCGGAATACGACCACTTCCAATAGAGCCAACGAAGATGAACATCGATATGAAGAATAAAGCGATGGTTCCTAACAACAAGTGTACAGGTCTCCATCCATTCAATGCCCATCTCAATAAACTTTCATAATGACTCATGATCCAAGGCAATGCCTTGTTCTGGAAATTATGTATGGCATCATCCAACACATATTTGTTGAACACAACCAATATCATGAAGAATAACAGTAAGTTACCCCAGAAGGTAGCGCCTGCAATATCCAACAAGATGCCAATGGCTATTGCGATCCAGAACCCTTTCTTTTTGAAGATGGCACTCTTCGGTTCTTTCACGCCGTGCTCGTCTTCATGATTCATGAAGTCAACTGCAAAAATGGGGTTCATGATGAAAGCCACCACTAGTGATGCAGCCAATGTGAAGATCAGCATCGTCGGTAGGTACACCATGAATTTACCAATGATACCTGGCCAGAACAATAATGGGAAGAATGGCGCGAGTGTTGTTAATGTACCAGCTAATACAGGTACGAAAACTTCACCTGCAGCAATTCTTGCAGAGAAAGCAGAAGTTAATTTACCCTTGCCTTCCATAAAGATGCGGTGTGTATTTTCAATAACCACAATTGCATCATCCACTATGATCCCCAATCCGAATAGTAATGCAAAGAGTACGATGAAGTTGAGTGTAACATGTGTTCCAACAATAAGATCGGCACCCGGTAAGAATACAAAGGCCACGAACATACTCAGTGGTACAGAAAGTGCCACAAAGAATGCATTCACAACACCCATGAAGAACATCAATACGATCAATACCAGTATGAAACCGATGATAATGGAGTTTACCAATTCATTGAATGAAGTTCTGGTTTGAATACTTTGATCACCGGTGATAACGGCTTTCATATCTGTAGGATACAAAACACCTTTTCCTTCCTCAACGATTTTCTTCACACCATCACTGGTTTCGATCAAGTTCTCGCCACTTCTTTTGATGATATTCAGCGTTACTACATTCTTACCATCTAGTCGAGCATAACTTTCTCTCTCTTTGATGGTATCAATAACGTGAGCTATATCTTTCAGATAGATGGGAGCACCATTGGTATTTCTAATGATGAGCTGTTGAATATCAAAAGCAGTTTTTAGCTGACCTTTTAATTGCAGGTTACGTTTCATGTTACCTACTTCCAAGAGACCTCCTGAAATGTCAAGATTCTCGCGTTGCACAGCAGCAGTGATATCATCAAAAGTTATACCTGCACTTTGCATGCGGTAATTGTCAACATTGATCTGGAATTCACGCTCAGGCGCACCAACGATATCAACACGGTTGATCTGAGGTAGATCTTCCAGTTTATCTTTCATATCATCGGCATACTTCTTCAGTCGGGGTAAATCATAATCACCACTCAGGTTCACATACATGATCGGCTGTTCACTGAAACTCACTTCAAGAACGGTTGGTTCTTGCGTAAGATCATTTGGCAGATCTTGTTTTGCCTTATCTACCGCATCCTTTACTTTTTGTAATGCGATATCGGTTTTAACATCCGTATCAAACTCAACCATGATGGCAGAGAAGTCTTGCTGAGATGTACTTGTAAACTTTTTGATCTTAGCACCTGTAATACCTTTGATTTGTTTTTCAATAGGACGGGTAACCAGGTTCTCGATATCTTTTGGTGAATTACCTACATACACGGTTTGTACGTAAATGGTAGGGATCACGATATCTGGAAATTGCTCTTTAGGTAAAGTGATGAATTGGTAGATACCTGCCAAGCTCACAAACAACATCATCAGATAGATGGATGTTTTGTTTTTGATACTCCAGGTAGTAGGTCCAAATTCTTTGAACTTACCTTTTATATTTTCTAATGCACTCATACAATTAGTTTAATTGATCTTGAATCTTAATGCCTACTTAGTGTTGGTAGTGATCACCTGGCCATCATATAAACTCTGATAACCTTCTGTGATTACCATATCACCTGTCTGTAAACCGGATTTGATCTCCATTTTATCGCCATAGAATTCACCTACGGTCACGATTTTCTTTTTAGCGATCATCTTACCATTCTCTTTTACAGCTACCATTACATATTTACCCTTCTCATCATTCTGTAAAGTGTTCACGGGAACAGTGATTGCATTATTAATGCTATAATCTTGGATTTGCACCATTGCAATTTGATTCGGTCTAAAATCTTTATCATTCGGCATTCTTGCTTCAATAAAGAAGCTGCGGCTGATTGGGTTGATGATCTTTCCTGATACGGATATTTTCGCTTCAACAGTTTTGTTGATATCAGGTAAAGTAATTTTTAAACGAGTTCCATTATTCACACGATCAATATAGTTTTCAGGAACTTCAGTGGTAACTTTTAGATTACTTGTATTTACGATCTTGATCTGACCTAGTCCGGCAAAAATCTCGCCCACACGGATGTTTACATCTTCAGCAACGCCACTCACATCGCTGTATACTGAAGTGAAAGCCAATTGTTCTCTACTCAGTTTTACTTGCTCTTCCGCACTCTTCAATTGATTTTCGAGTGTTTCTACGTTATTTTTTGCAGTGATCAATTGTACTTCAGTACCAATATTCTGCTCCCACAGATTCTTTTGCTTTTGGTACAATGTCTTGGCAAAGGATAATTGTGTTTTTAGTGTTTCAAGACCTTGCTCAGCAGCAATCACGCTTTGACGTTGTAATGCATCATCCAACTTTAAGATCAGTTGTCCTTTCTTTACCACATCTCCACGTTTGATGTACACAGCTTTCACTTGTCCGCCGCCACCACGAGGAGTTACGAAAGAAATATTTTCTGATTCGATCTTGCCCTGCAGATCGATATAGTGTGTAAATGTTTCCGGAGCTACTGCTGTTAATGAAACGAGTTTTGCATTATCAGGTTTGGCAGAAGCCGGATCTAGTTTTGCGATTTCAGCTTCAAGCTTTGCGATCTCAGCGTCAATTCCGTCCTTTTGTTTTTTTAATTCAGCCAATTTTGCTTTTTGCTCAGCTGCGGCACCGCTGTTTGCTTCAGTAGAGCCTGAACCACAGGAAACCAGTGTTACAGAAGCTGCGAGTACCAGAATAGTGAAAATCTTTTGCATATAGTTAGGTTTATAGTTTTCCGATTGCTTTTAAATAATCTACCCTGGCAATAATGGCACTGTACAGGGCACTGATATAATTGGTTTGTGCGGTCACCAGATCTGTTTGTGCTGCAGTGATCTCGGTATTAGAACCGGTACCTACTTCATATTTTTTCTTGGTCTGGTTGTACACACTCTCTGCCAATAGCATATTTTTTTTCTGGAAGTTCATAGTTGCAATGGCAGTTCTAAAGTTTATCCTTGATTGAGCTACTTCATTGTCGATATTAAGTTTCAGATTGTCGATCTGATTCTCTGTTTGCTGCAATTCAAAACGAGCTTTTTTGATTCTAGCATCTCTTCCAAAACCATCAAAAATGGGAATTGAAATATTCAGACCGATAAATGAAGTAGTGAACCAGTCGCCTTTGCCAAAGAAGTCGAACTTATTTCTTTGAGCGTTTTTAGTATAAGCGCCTGATAAAGCCACTGTTGGTAAATAGCTCAACTGATAACGTCTGATGTTAAACTCATTCAATTTTTTACCCAATGACAGGTATTGAAAATCTTTTCTATCTGCATAGTTATAAGCTGTGTCCAGTGTAAAGTCTTTGCTGATCTGATCTTCACTTAAACGATCTGTTAGAACCAAAGTATCTTGTACTGGCATTCCCATCAAAGTTTTCAATCCCATATAACCGAGATCGATACTGTTGAGTGCTTTTAATTTTTCAGTTTGCAGATTTGCAACCTGAACTGCGATCTTATCGAGGTCTAGTTTTTCTGCAAAGCCGTTTTTGTACAGCTCTCTGGTATCATTTTCAAGCTTTGATAACCTGTTGATGTTAGCATCCAAGAGATCAATCTGTGTTTTGCTTACTACGAGTTGATAGTAGATCTTATGAATGTTTGTTTTGATCATTTCTTCTGTTACTTCCTTGTTCTTTGTTTGAAACTCCATGGAAGTTCTCCTGGCTTGTAAGCCGATGAACACTTGTCCATCAAACA
This sequence comes from Bacteroidota bacterium, assembly GCA_039795345.1. Classification (GTDB taxonomy): domain Bacteria; phylum Bacteroidota; class Bacteroidia; order Chitinophagales; family Chitinophagaceae; genus Sediminibacterium. The sequence goes on along the minus strand of JBDKEH010000091.1, from coordinate 30,918 downwards.
ATAGCTGTTGTACCTGGATGGTTGCAGAAGCATTATACTTTACTCCAAATCGAACGGGAATAAATGTTCCTGCTGCTCCTCCAAAAAATTCTCCGGGTAACAAGGAAACAGGTAATTGTAAATAGTCATTACCACTCACGTTACCTGTAACGGTTGGTAATGCAGCCGCAGTAATATCGCGGTTGGTTTGGTTTTGCACCTGAATATTCAACAATGCATTTTTTACCTGAACATTGTTTTTATTGGCATAATCAACGCATTGCTGAATATTAAATTCATGCTTTGCAGGATTTTGAGCGTTGGTAAGAAAACTTATCAATGCCAGCCCCATCAGTAAAACCAGTCTTGGGATCCTTCTTTCGTGCATAGGTTTTAGATTTATTTTTTTTGTCTTTGTTGCTTGTATTTTAAAATCATTTTTTGTCCTTTAGTAGTCGCAATACCAAAAAGGAAATTCTCTGTGATCTCTGCTATGACTTGACCTGGTGTGAATTTTGAAGCAGGAAAATTTTCTGTATCAAACATGAAAAACATAGAGAGCAGGCGAAATCTGGTTAATAATTCTACATTGATATCCTCTCTGTAAAGCCCCTCTTTAATTCCCCATTGCAAATTTGTTTTTATGACTTCATGGAAAAACTTGTTTTTATGCTCCAAAAATTTCTTGTATGCTTTCGGGTGATATTTTTCTAGGTCGAACATTAAAGACGGACTCATATGCTTAAGCATCTCCTGGATCATATCTACCGCTAAGAATACTTCCTGAATAGCATTTTCACTTTGTTCACGGTGACCATCACAATCTCTTTTGCTTTGTTTGATCTCAATGTCAATAGTGCCTTCTACCAGTGCGTCTTTGTCGGCATAATACTGATAAATGGTCTTCTTACTCATGCCCAGGTGGTTGGCGATCTCATCCATACTCACACTTCTGAGCCCATATCGCATGAATAATTCATGCGCCTTGGTCAATATTCTTTCCTGAGTTTCCATAATCTAAATTCGCGCGCAAAACTATGGAAACTTTTATCGTTACTAAAGTTTCCATGTGTTTTTTGGATGATTTTTGTGTTAAACGGTTTATAAATAAGATGAATGAAATACTTATGATAGTTAGTTTTTGAGACGTTTTAGAAACATACATATTGTATTAGAACCCGTATTTGTCGATTTCTTAGTTACTTTACATTGAAATCCAGACAGATGAGTAACATGGATGTAAAAAACAGTCTTCGCGAGTACCTTAAAAAGCTCTTGCAATATTTTTTTCAAGGCATGATCGTACTGGCACCCATTGGTATAACACTATGGGTAGTAGTTGGATTATTTCAATGGATTGATGGATTTCTGCCCAATTTGATCAATTCGCTCTTTCCCGACCTACTCGAAAAAGATGCTGCCGGTAATCTAAGAAGCTTACCCGGATTGGGTTTCATCGTTGTTATTGCATTGGTATTATTGGTAGGATGGATATCTTCCCTTTTTGTAGTAGGCAGATTGGTGACATTATTAGATACTGTTTTGGAAAAGACACCCGGTATCAAATTCATTTATTCTTCTGTCAAAGATTTCTTAGAAGCCTTTGCAGGTAACAAGAAGAAATTTGACAAACCCGTACTAGTGAATGTTGATGGCTCAGATGTTTGGCGTATTGGCTTCATCACGCAGCACTCTTCGGATGAATTCGGTTTGAAAGATCATGTAACCGTTTATGTTCCACACTCTTATGCCATTTCCGGCATTACTTATTTTGTTCCCAAAGAAAAAATAAAACAGCTACCTGACATCAGCGCCGCAGACGCTATGAAGTACACAGTGTCGGGTGGAGTTACGGATGTGGAGTAGATCGTGGTCCATAGTCTATGGTCGATGGTCCATGGTTTTACTTAATGTATTATTATGCGATTCAAAATGATTCTACCATAGACTATTGACCATGGACTATGGACTAATTCCCTACCTTGCGCATTCAAGCAATCGACATGAAGGTTCATAATTTTAATTCGGGGCCATCTATTTTGCCTACAATCGTGATGGAGCAAGCATCACAGGCAATTCATGACTTCAATGGAACAGGGTTATCTATCCTTGAGATCGGACATCGAACCACTCATTTTCAGGAAGTATTACAGGAAGCGATCACCAGTGTAAAACAATTGATGGACTTAGGAGATGATCATGAAGTATTGTTTTTACATGGAGGAGCTACTACACAATTCATGCAGGTTCCTATGAATTTGCTCGATGAAAAAGCAACGGCAGCTTATCATGTGAATGGTATTTGGGGTAAAAAAGCTGCTACTGAAGCCGCATTATTCGGTAAAGTAGTGGTTGTAGCAGACAGTTCCGATAAAAACAATACTTATATCAGTAAAGAATTTGATCTGCCTTCATCTGCATCATACCTGCACATTACTTCTAACAATACAGTTGAAGGAACACAGTGGCATCAATTTCCGGAAACGCAAGTGCCTTTGGTAGCGGATATGAGCAGTGATATCTTTTGTAGACCCGCTGATTACAAAAGATTTGGATTGATCTATGCAGGTGCACAGAAAAACATGGGAGCTGCGGGGGTAAATATGGTGGTGGTTAGAAAAGATCTATTAGGGAAAGTAAGCAGACAAATTCCAACCATCATGGATTATCAAAAGCATATCGCTGCAAATTCATTGATGAATACACCGCCGGTGTTTGCTGTATATGTAAGTATGCTCACCTTACGTTGGATCATTGAAGAAGGCGGATTGGCAGAAATGGAAAGAAGAAACAAAGCAAAATCAGATCTATTATATCAAACCATTGATAGTATTCCACTGTTTCGTCCGGAAGTGGCAAAGGAGGATAGAAGCCTAATGAATGCTGTGTTTTTTTTGAATGACCCTGCTTTAGAACCACTCTTTTTAGAAGTATGTAAGGAAGCAAATATGATTGGCGTCAAAGGCTATCGAACAGTGGGTGGTATACGTGTAAGTATGTACAATGCACTGCCATTATCAAGTGTGGAAGCCATTTGCGATCTGATGAAAAACTTTGCATCCAAGCATGGATGATTTTTATAAACGGTTGTGACTACAAATAAATTTTACCTACTTTTGGACCGAAAAACGATTTTGGTCGAAAATGATAGTAACGCAGAAAGAAGAGATCGTTAAAGATGACATCCTGAAAGAGGCGCAGAAGTTATTCCAACAATTTGGTCTGAAGAAAACCACCATGGAAGACATTGCCCGCTCTATGGGCAAAGGTAAAAGCACCTTATATTATTACTATTGCAGTAAGGAAGAGATATTCGATGCCGTCATCAGTAAAGAAATGACGGAAGTCTTCAATGAAGCAAAGGACGCAGCTGAAAAAGCACATTCTGCTGAAGACAAACTCAGGATCTTTACCATTACTAAGATCAAAGCCCTTCAGAAAAAATCCAATTTATATAGAGTTGTTCGTGGCGAAATGCAGGAAAACAATCGATGCATGAAACACGTACATACAGAATATGATCAGCAAGAAGTGAAACTGGTGAAGAATATTCTCAGTTTTGGTATTAAAACCGGTGAGTTCAGTAGTGCGATCAAAAAGGACTTGGACATTTTACCGTCTGTAGTAGTGAGCTCCTTACGCGGGCTTGAATTTGACTTGTTTGCAGGAAATAAATATCCAAAACTGGAAACAAGGATTGATTCGATCGTAAGTATTATGGTAAAAGGAATTAAAAAATAAAATAAAAAAGAGTTTCATACGTCCCGAGACCATCGGGACCATCATTTACAACAACAGAGAAAATCTACTAAACATGAAAGAACAAATCCAACCTGCAAATGGCAAACTGGGTATCCTTCTTCCCGGATTGGGAGCTGTGGCTACTACTGTTATTGCGGGCGTTGTGGCTGTGAACAAAGGCCTTGCTGAACCTATTGGTGCGCTTACACAAATGGGTAATATCCGTTTGGGAAAAAGAACAGAAAATCGTTATCCGCTTATTAAAGATTTCGTGCCATTAGCACCATTGCAAGATGTTGTATTTGGTGGATGGGATGTATACAGTGATAATGTATATGAAGCAGCCATGAACGCAAAAGTATTGGATGCTACATTGCTCAATGCTATCAGGCCGGAACTAGAAGCCATCAAACCTATGAAGGCTGTTTTTGATAAATCATATATTAAGAATCTAGACGGCACTCATGTTAAGCAAGCTGCTACTAAATGGGATCTTGCGAATGAAGTCATCAATGATATTGAAAACTTTAAAGCAACAAATGGTTGCGATCGTGTAGTTATCGTATGGTGTGGTTCTACTGAAAAATATATTGAGCAATCAGCAGTTCATGAAACTATTGAATCATTTGAAGCAGGATTGAAAAATAATGATCCTGCCATCTCTCCAAGTATGATCTATGCATATGCAGCGATCAAAATTGGTGTTCCTTATGCCAATGGCGCGCCGAATCTTACTTGTGATATCCCTGCATTGATCGAATTGTCAAAAGAAACCAATACCCCTATCGGTGGTAAAGATTTCAAAACAGGACAAACATTGATGAAAACCATTCTGGCTCCGGGTTTACACGCTCGTGCATTGGGTGTTCGCGGATGGTTCTCTACCAATATCCTGGGTAACAGAGATGGTTTGGTATTGGATGATCCGGATAATTTCAAAACAAAAGAAGTTTCTAAGTTGAGTGTACTGGAAGATATTCTTCAGCCGGATATCAACCCGAAATTATATGGTGATCTGTATCATAAAGTGCGTATCAATTATTATCCTCCACATGGTGATAATAAAGAGAGCTGGGATAATATCGACATCTTTGGATGGTTAGGTTATTCTATGCAGATCAAGATCAATTTTTTATGTCGCGATTCTATCTTGGCTGCACCTATCGTACTAGATCTGGCCATCTTCATGGATTTGGCTAAGCGTGCGAATATGAGTGGTATTCAGGAGTGGTTATCGTTTTATTTTAAATCGCCACAAACTGCACCTGGATTGAGACCGGAGCATGATATTTTCAAACAGCTCATCAAACTGCAGAATACACTGCGTCATATGATGGGTGAAGATTTGATCACTCACTTGGGTCTTGATTATTATCAAGATCTGGTGGAAGCATTGTAATGAAAGTAGCAAAAGCCATAGCCAGCTGTCTGGGTATCGGGTATATCAAAGGTGGCGGAACAATCACCGCCCTACTTTGTTGCATACCTTGGTATTTTGCCCGGACAGTTGGCTCTTTTGAAATGATTGCATTTGTGGTAATTGTTGCCGTTACTGCATTGGGCGTGTGGACTGCAACTGCTGTGGAAAAGGAGTGGGGCAAAGACAGTAGCAGAGTGGTGATCGATGAAGCAGCAGGTATGATGATTAGCCTGTTGTTCATACCGGTTACAATAAATTACATGGCAGCCGGATTTATATTATTTCGATTACTGGATATTACCAAACCACTGCTGATCAGAAGAACAGAATCGCTCCCTAGTGGATGGGGTGTGATGATGGACGATATGATCGCCGGATTATATACCAACATACTGTTACACACAATTATGTGGTTAAATGTTTTTTGACCGATGGTTACTTTTGTAAAAGCACAAGCTGCTTCTTTAGCGGCCACTATAGTTGACTTTTCTGTCTTTATTATATTGACAGAATGGTTGAACTGTTGGTACCTGGCAGCAAGTATTACCGGAACCATCTCAGGGGGCATTACCAATTTTTTATTGGGTCGTGTATGGGTATTTGATGCTACTCAGGGTAAAGTACCTAAGCAAGCATTCAAATATATATTGGTATGGGCCGGTAATCTATTATTGGTATCAGGTGGTGTGTTTGTGGTCACTGAATATGCACAACTCACTCCCCTCGCATCAAAGATCATTGTATCACTGATTGTAGGATTTACCTACAATTATATGTTACAGAAAAAATTTGTGTTCAAATAATAACAAAAATGAAAACTAAAAGTGGCGTTGTAAAATGGGGGCTTCTGGCTTTATTCATCCTGACAGGTTTTGTTCAAGGCATAGCACAAACAGTGGTCAAAGGGAAGATTGTTGACGCATTCAGCAAAGAACCATTACAATATGTAAGCGTAGTATTTAAAGGAGGTCGTGGTACTGTTACTGATAGTCTGGGTCAATATACATTACGCTCTTCAGGAAATAGTATATCCGTTATCTTGGTTTCTTATGTAGGATATAAAACCATTCAAAGAGATATTGTCGTTGGTAAAGAACAGATCATTGATCTTGAGTTGGAAACAGATCCCAAAGCTGTATATAATGTAACAGTATCTACCAATAAAAGAGCTAAATACAGAAATAAAAATAATCCTGCTGTAGACCTCATCAGAAGAGTGATCGATAACAAGCCACTGAATCGTCCGGAGAAATATGATTATGTAGAGTACGATCAATATGAGAAGCTGGAAGTATCATTGAGTAGTGTTCCTGAAAAACTGGCGAATAACAGAATGCTTCGTAAATATCAGTTTCTGTTTGAAAATGTAGATTCTACCAAACTTCAGGGGAAAACATTATTACCTGTTTATCTAGAAGAAAAGTTAGCTCAAAAATACTATCGCAAAAATCCTGAGAAAACCAAAACCATTGTTCGAGGGGAGAAAAAAGTGAACTATGGTGAATACATCGATAATGATGGAGTTAGCTCTTACTTGAATAGATTGATCATGGATATTGATATCTATGATAACAATATTCCGTTGTTTACCTATCAGTTCCTGAGTCCTATTGCAGACTTAGCTCCTACATTTTATATGTACTATATCCGTGATACTGTTACGGACGAGTCGGGAAATAAATTGATCAAAATGTATTTCACACCTAGAAATACAAATGATCTTTTATTCCGTGGTAATATGTATATCACACTCGATGGAAACTATGCAGTTCAAAAACTGGATATGTTTTTGAGCCGAAATGTGAATTTGAATTTCGTTCGTGAATTGCGTGTTGATCTTGATTTTGAAAAAAATCCTGATGGCCGTTATCACCTAAGCAAAAGCAATGTAATGGCAGAAGCTGCTGTTACTAAAGGGTCTAGCGGTGGTTTCTTTGGCGAGAGAACGGTATCTTTTAAAAACTATAAGATCAATGAAGCTAAGCCGGATAGTATTTATGATGGTCCCGCAACAGTAAAGCTGGAAAAAGTAGACAAGCTTCCGGATACTTTCTGGGAAAAGAATCGCCATGATACCTTAACTGCTACTGAGTCTAAAGTATATTCTAATATCGATAGCCTTGAAAAAATGCCTTCGTTTAGAAGAACATTGGCGTTTGCAACTTTCTTATTAGCAGGTTATACATCTTTTGGTCCTTTTGAAATGGGCCCTGCTGCTGCATTCTATGGATTTAATCCGGTAGAAGGTTTCAAGCTTCGTTTGGGCGGAAGAACAACGCCTAAGTTGAGTAAAAGAATTTATTTTGAAACCTATGGTGCCTATGGGTTTAAAGATCAAAGATGGAAATACTTTTTGAGTACTACATATTCGCTCAACAATAAATCCATCTATACCTTCCCCTTGAAATTCATTCGGGCAAGTTATCAGCATGATACCAAGATACCCGGACAAGAATTACAATTTGTTCAGGAAGACAATTTCTTCTTATCATTCAAACGGGGATTGAATGATAAGTGGATTTATAATGACATTTTCAAGTTGGAATATGTACATGAATTTCAAAATAGGTTATCCTATACTTTAGGATTTAGAAATTGGCGACATACTCCTGCCGGTTCTATTGTTTATAATAAATTCAATAACGGTGTTTTAGAAAGTGTTCCTTCAATTAATACCAGTGAGATCTCTGCTCAAATTCGTTGGGCGCCCAAAGAACAGTTCTATCAAGGTAAAGTGTATCGAATTCCTATCATCAATAAATACCCGATTTTCACTCTGCGTTATACTGCAGGTGTCAAAGGATTATTCAATAGTGAATACAATTATCAAAACATCAACTTGCGTGTAGAAAAACGTGTATTCTTATCTCAATTGGGGTATAGTGATGTGGTTTTGGAAAGTGGCTACACTTTTGGTTCGGCACCTTATCCTCTGCTGACGATTCACCGTGCCAACCAAACCTATGCTTATCAGCTGAACTCTTATAACCTGATGAACTTCCAGGAGTTTGTTAGTGACCAGTTTGCAGCATTATCGATTGATCATCATTTCAATGGACTCATCTTTAATCGAATTCCTTTATTAAAGAAATTGAAATTAAGAGAGCTCCTGACCATGAAAGTGATCTATGGTGGCATCAGAGATGAAAATAATCCGGATAAAAACCCTGATTTGATTAAGTTTCCGGTTTTGAATGGTCAGACAACTACTTTTTCTTTGAATAGGAAACCTTATATCGAAGGAAGTGTGGGTGTAGGAAATATCTTTAAAATTTTCAGGGTAGATCTGGTAAGAAGATTCAACTATAAAGAAAATCCGAATATCAGCACCTGGGGCGTGAGAGCACGTTTTAAATTTGATTTTTGATTGTATTACTTTGTATAGTAGCTAACGGTACATGGAAAACATACCCTTAAGAGTAAAATTGCAGAAAGCCATTTATGTGGTCATCGATCCTTTTGTGAAGGGATTGATCAAAATAGGATTAACCCCCAACATGGTTACCATGATCGGGTTTGTATTGAACATTGGTGTTGCCATCATTTTTGTAGAAGGTGGTGAGAGAGGACATCGTGGTGATCTTTCTTATGTAGGATGGGCGGGCGCACTCATTCTTTTTGCCGGATTATTTGATATGCTTGATGGACAAGTAGCAAGATTGGGCAATATGAGCTCCTCCTTTGGTGCTTTGTTTGACTCTGTATTGGATAGATACAGTGAATTGATCATGTTCCTTGGTATTTGTTACTACCTCATTGCTCACCATTATTTCTTAAGCTCCTTATTCGCTTTCATAGCCATGATTGGCTCCATGATGGTGAGTTATACTAGAGCAAGAGCAGAAGGGTTGGGCGTTGAGTGTAAAGATGGACTCATGCAAAGACCTGAAAGGGTTGTAACCATTGGTGTTTCTGCGATCGCTTGTGGAATCGTAGGAGAATCTATTGGTGGTGATTGGAAGTGGTATGTAAGTGGAATCAAATTTCATATACTAGAGACCATGTCTATTTTTACTTTACCACTTGCTTTAATGGCAGTGTTGACCAATATTACGGCGATCAATCGTTTACGAGGATCAAAAAAGGCATTGGATTTGAAAGACGAACAAATGAAACAATCGAAATCAGGTATTTTACCTTCAATCGTGATCGGATTATTGATCACATTCACCGCTATGCCTGCTATGGCACAGAAAGAAGTAACCGCAGTGCAAGTTACAAAAGCAGCGATCGAGCCTCAGGATACTTTTCCGGTCCCTAAAACCAATAGTAAGCAGCTTTTTTATCTACAACGAACTGCTAATACCAATACCATCGTTTGTGAACTTAATTATGACAAAAATGGGAAATTGGATGAGTCAGATCCGGTGCATGTATACTGGATACGCTACACAGAAGGGGGTGTAAAAAAAGAACTTTCTTATATCCAACGTGTTTTTGCATATGGTATTAAATCTCAACTGTTGGAGAAAGATTCTTACAAGTTGCATTTTGTTTCCTATAAAAAGAAACCTTTGTATCTGATGCGTTCTCAAAAAGATAATCAATACAAGGTCTATACCACTATCAATAATCAGCAAGCTGTGTTAAGCCGAATATTTATCAAAGTAGATGGTGGTACTTTCTGGTCGCCTAATGTAGTATACATGGAAATGAAAGGTGTTGATGAATACACAGGTAAAGAACTCATGCAAAGATTTAAACCCTGATATGACAGGTAGTTTCAATTCATCAAATAAACGGCTCTTCGCAACAAAAGATCTGCTGATTACCTCTCTCGTATCAGCTGCTTATTTGTTATTGAGCTATTGGTTGATTGGTTATAAACAAGACCAGTTAACATTAGTGATACTGTTCAATGTCTGCTATTATCTTTCCTTTATCACGAGGAAGTTCATACTTGGTTTTGCCATCTTTATTGTTTTCTGGATCATTTTTGATTTCATGAAAGCATTTCCCAATTATCATTATCAGGAAGTGCATATTCAAAGCTTATATGAAACAGAAAAAAAATGGTTTGGTATTGCTGATGCAGGAAAGATCATTACGCCCAATGAATACTGGGCCAATCATTCCACACAATTTTTAGATATTCTTACAGGCTTGTTTTATCTCAGTTGGGTTCCTGTACCACTTGGGTTTGCAGCATTTCTTTTCTTTAAGAATCGAAGATGGTTTTTAGAATTTTCGCTTACTTTTTTGTTTGTGAATATTCTGGGATTCATCATTTATTATGTTTATCCCGCTGCGCCACCATGGTATGTTCAGCAGTATGGGTTTGATTTTTTAGCAGGAACGCCGGGAAATACAGCAGGGCTTCATCGTTTTGATACTTATTTTGATGTTAGCATCTTTAAATCACTGTATGAAAAAAGTTCCAATGTATTCGCAGCCATGCCTTCTTTGCATTCTGCTTACCCATTGATTGTTCTATATTTTGGATGGAGATTTCAATTAAAGTGGATCAACATTTTCTTTGCCACTGTTATGTTGGGTATTTGGTTTGCAGCAGTATATACCAGCCACCATTATGTATTGGATGTATTAGCCGGAATCACATGTGCGATCATTGGTATCATTGTTTTTTCAAGACTTTCTCGTCAAAAAGCTATTTCAAAGCAAATCGAAGCATACGCTCGATATATTGCTTAGTAAAGGACTTTTCATAACGTTTCTTTTATAATTAATTACAGATATTTGCGCAATGGCAATTATTAAACCCTTCAAGGCATTACGCCCACAACCACAACTGGCAAAGCAAGTGGCCAGCAGACCTTATGATGTATTGAATAGTGCAGAGGCCAAAGTAGAAGCACAAGGTAATCCAAGCTCGTTTTTACATGTTACAAAAAGTGAGATCGATTTACCGGATGGTTCTGATATTCATTCACAAGCAGTATACGAGCAAGCAAAAGAGAACCTGGAAGCTTTTATCAAGCGTGAAGTATTATTTCAAGAATCTAAGGAATGCTATTACATCTATCAATTGATCATGAATGATAGAAAACAAACAGGCTTGGTATGTGTAAGTAGTATTGATGATTATGAGAATGATGTCATAAAAAAGCATGAATTTACCCGACCTGAAAAAGAGTTAGATCGAATCAATCATATTCGGATTTCAGGAGCACAAACCGGAAATGTATTTCTGGCTTATAGAAGTAATGCGAATATTGATGAGATCATAGAAAAGTGGAAAGAAAGTAAATCACCTGTGTATGATTTTGCTGCAGATGATGACATTCAACATACCATATGGATCGTGAATGATTCTGATGTATGCGATCAGATCACCTCCATTTTTGATAATGAAATTCCTTGTACTTATATTGCTGACGGGCATCATCGTGCGGCGTCTGCAGCCAAAGTGCGTCAGGCGTTAGGCGAGAAGGCGGGTCCAGGGGCAGACTATTTTCTTACAACGCTTTTCCCATCTGATCAACTGGCAATTTTAGATTATAATCGTGTTGTTAAAGACCTTAATGGTTTAACAGCGGAGGGTTTTATCAAAGCATTGGAAGCTGACTTTACAGTAAAGCAAGTAGGCTCAACTGCATTTAAGCCGGCAACACTTCACCATTTTGGATTGTTCATAGATGGTTCATGGTATCAACTCATTGCCAAACCGGGTAGCTATACGGAAGACCCTATAGGCGTATTGGATGTGACGATACTACAGAATAGAGTATTGGATGCAATATTGGGTATTAAAGATCCACGTACAGATGTACGCGTTGAATTTGTAGGGGGTATTAGAGGTTTAGGTGAACTAGAGAAAAAAGTTAACAGTGGAGATTTTGCTGCTGCTTTTAGTTTATATCCTGTCACCATTGATCAATTATTTAATATCTCTGATAGTGGTAATGTAATGCCGCCAAAGAGCACTTGGTTTGAACCTAAATTAAGAGATGGCTTATTGACTCATTTGATTTATTGATCAAATGACTTATTCGGTAAAATCAAAAATTAATTGCATGCGTTTTCTGTTAGGTATTTTTTTAGCATTCTGTTTTCTTTCTACCCAAGCACAACCGGGTAAAAAGTTACAGGAAACAGCAAAGACCATGCTGATGCAGGGTGACTTTGAAAATGCAGTGGCCATTTTGGAGTCTGCATACAAACAAGCCCCCGGAGATATAAGTATCTTAAAAGACCTTTGTTATGCCTATTATCTCAAGCGTGATTTTGGGAAAGCAATAGAAACAGGTAAATCATTAACTGAAAGACCGGATGTAGATGAAGAAAGCTTTCAAATTTTGGGACTTTCCTATAAAGCAACTGCAGCTTTTAAAGATGGTATCAAATTATATAAAATAGCTTTAAAAAAGTTCCCTAATAGTACTGTTATATATAATGAGTTTGGTGAGTTATTGGCTATGGATAAATCTCCCGAACAAGCTATAGAACAATGGGAAAAAGGCATTCAGGCTGACCCTAACTATAGTGGTAATTATTACAATGCCTGTATCTATTATACAAAAACAGGTAATTGGATTCGCATGGCATTGTACGGAGAGATATTCATTAACCTAGAAAGTTTTACTGATCGCACAAAAGAGGTAAAAAAAGCGTTGTTGAATGCATGGCAAAAACTGTTTTTACCAACTGTGATTGCGCAACAATTAAAATCAGGAGTATCATCATTTGAAAAAGCTGTTTTGCAGACTTTAGATAAAGAAGTAACCGCATCAAAAACTGGCTTTCAGACTGAGAATAGCACTTCTTTACGCTCAAAATTTATACTCGAATGGTTCAAGACAAATGCAACCAATTTCCCCTTCCGTTTATTTGAACAGCAACAATATTTTATTCGTGAAGGATTATTTGAAGCATATAACCAATGGATCTTTTCAGAAGCTGTAAATGAAGATGCATATAAAGTATGGAAAGAAACCCATCCCAAAGAAACACAGGCTTACAGCGAATATCAGAAAACAAGATTGTTTAAGTTGCCTGCCGGACAATACTACTTCTCTAAATAAAAAATAACATCATTTTGTAGCTCACAATACTATTGTGGGCTTTTTTATTTCTGTTCTTTTGCCTAAATTGACAGACCTAAACTGCTTACTATGGAACCTGTCAAAGACGATAAACTCTGGCGTATAGCCAAAAAACGTGCTTCATTTAAAAGAAGCTTGTACAGCTACATCATTATTATTGCTTTTTTGTGGGCTATCTGGTGGATCAACTCCGGTCGTTATACTGGATTTAGTGGAACACCTTGGCCTGTCTGGGCAATGTTAGGATGGGGTATCGCACTTGGTTTTCAGTATTTTAATGCCTACAATGGAAACGGTAAAGACTTGGCCGAAGAAGAATATGAGAAATTAAAGCGTCAACAATAACAAATAGGTTTCCTAGTGTGTTATAGTTTAGTTTTGATCAATTTTGAATGCTTGCCCTATGAAGATTAAGAGACTATTTGATTGCCTTGAGCACCAGTTGCAGCGTTTCCCTAAAGCAGATATGCTTGCTGCGAAAGAGAATGGCCAATGGACTACCTACAGTACCGAAAGAGTAGTAGAAACGGTCAATAAATTCAGTGCCGGTTTGATAGCATTAGACGTGAGTGCGCATGATGTAACGCCAGAGTCTAGTGATAAAATCGCCATCATCAGTAATAATAGACCTGAATGGATTTTTACAGATCTGGCAGTGCAACAAATTGGGGCTATTCTGGTTCCTGTATATCCTACTACAAGTCCTTTGGAGTTGGAGTTTATTCTTAATGATGCAGCCGTAAAATATCTTTTTGTAAGTAATGCAGAATTGTTCGAGAAAGCGAAAGCAGTTGCTGCAAAAGTTCCTTCCATAAAAGCCATATTTACTTTTGATAAAATTGAAGGTGCTAGACATTGGTCTGAAGTGATCTCGCTTGCAAATGATTCTTTACTACAAAAAGTAGATCAAATAAAAGCAACGATTCCTGTATCTCATCTTGCCACTATCATTTATACTTCAGGTACTACCGGAACGCCAAAAGGAGTAATGCTAAGTCACAGCAATATTTATTCGAACGTTCAGTTTTCTAAAGAAAGCTTCCCTTTCAATGATGCGCCGGAATCTAAAGTATTGAGCTTTCTACCACTGAATCACATTTTTGAAAAAACAGTTACTTATATCTATCTCTATAGTGGTATCAGTATTTATTATGCCGAAAGCCTTGAAACGATTGGTGATAACCTGCGTGAAGTAAAACCCGATGGTTTTACGACAGTGCCACGTTTATTAGAAAAAGTGTTTGAGAAGATCATGACGAAAGGGAATGAGCTAACAGGTATTAAGCGAAAGTTATTTTTCTGGGCAGTGGATCTTGCAGAAAGATATGATAATCTGAAAAGTGGTGGACTTTGGTACAATATCCAGTTGGCCATAGCCAATAAACTCATTTTCAGTAAATGGAGAGAAGCATTAGGAGGTAATGTATCTTTTATAGTTACAGGCGGTGCTGCTTGTCAGGTTAAATTGCTACGCATTTTCAATGCGGCTCAAATACCTGTTTTTGAAGGATATGGTCCAACAGAAAACAGCCCTGTGATCAGTGTGAATAGACAGGCAAAAGGATTGACAAAATTCGGGACAGTAGGTCCTGTCATCAATGGAGTTCAACTGAAGTTAGAAGAAGATGGAGAGATTTGTGTAGCCGGGCCAAGTGTAATGGAGGGATATTATAAAAGACCTGACCTCACAGCAGAAGCAGTGATAGACGGATGGCTTCATACCGGGGATATTGGTATCATTGAAGATGGTAAATTCTTAAAGATCACCGATCGGAAAAAGGAGTTGTTTAAAACCAGTGGTGGTAAATATGTTGCACCTCAGCCTATTGAAAATAAATTAAAAGAGAGTCCATTTATTGAACAGATCATGGTAGTGGGTTCTGAAAGAAAATTTGTGGGAGCACTTATTGTTCCTTCTTTTATTACATTGAAAGAATGGATGAGAGAAAAGGGTATCAATTATACAACCAATGAAGATGCGATTCATAACCCAAGGGTGCTTGAATTGTATAGAGAATTGGTAGAAAGCTATAATACCTTCTTTAATCATGTAGAGCAGATCAAAAAGTTTGAATTATTGCCACAAGAGTGGACTATTGATACAGGTGAGATGACGCCAAAAATGAGTTTGAAACGAAAAGTAGTAATGGAGAAATTCAAATCAGCGATTGAAAGAATTTATGCCTGATATTATGGTGACAAGAATTTCGGCAATCTTATACATTAACCATTGAATGTTAGAATATGTCTGATTCAAGCATCTATCGTGTAATGATTGAAAATGCACTGGATGCTTTTTTTCTGACAAAACCTGATGGAGCCATCTTAGATGCCAATGCTGCAGCCTGCTCAATGTTCGGATACTCTTTAGACGAATTTAAAATAGTAGGTAGAAAAGGTATCATTGACCCCGCATCTCCGGGACTTGCGTCATTTTTAGAAGAGCGAAAACAAAAAGGGAAAATCACTTGTGAGCTAATAGGGGTTAAAAAAAGTGGTCAAAAATTTCCTATCTGGGTATCATCCGTGATCTTTAAAGAAGAAGGTCAGGATGAAAAAACTTTTACGATTATCCATGATATAACCGAACGTAAAAGAAAAGAGCAAGAGCTACTTACTTCGGAAGCTAATATGCGGATGATCTTGGATAATACCGATGAACTATTTATCATCATCGATAAAGATCTCAACATTATCAATTTCAATAAGGCTACAGAAGAAAAATCAAAACAGTTATTAGGTGTACCGTTTCAAAAAGGAAAGTCGATTTTGGAAAGTGCACAACCGGAACGTATTCCATTACTAAAGCAATTGTATGCTGAAGTTCTACAGGGCGCTGTAAGAAGGAGCATCGTAGAGATCCCGCCTATTCATAATAACTCAAAAGTTGTTGTTGATATCCGCTACGGCCCCATTTATAGTAATGGTGAAATTATTGGAGTCGTTATCAATGTGCGTGATGTTACCGAGACAAAAATCAAAGAAGAAGAATTACTACGCACAAATGAGCGGTTTTTTTATGCAGCGAAAGCTACTAATGATGCTATTTGGGATTGGGATATTCAGTGCAATAAAGTGTTTCGTGTAGGGGATGGATTGCGTAATATTTTTGGATATGATAAAGATGAGGCAGCTAAAGATGATGATTTTTGGATCAATCGAGTTCATCCGGACGACCTGCACTCCATGATATCAAAAAGAGAACAGATACTGAATCATACTGATGCGTTGTACTGGGAGGATGAGTACAGGTTTAAAAAAGCAGATGGTGCTTATGCTCATGTTTTTGATAAAGGGTATATCATCCGAGATGAGAAAGGAACCCCTATCAGAATGATTGGGACTACTCAAGATATATCTCAGCAAAAAGAAACAGAAGCATTATTACTAGAGCTGAATAATAGACTCAAGCGAAGAGCTGAAGAACTTGCTAATTCAAATGTTGAGCTAGAACGATTTGCATATGTAGCATCTCATGATTTACAAGAACCACTTAGAATGGTGACGAGCTTTCTTCAACTACTTAAAAAGAGGTATGATGATAAGCTTGATGAAACAGCTGTTCAATATATCAATTTTGCGGTTGATGGAGCTGAAAGAATGAAAACACTGATCATGGATCTACTCGATTATTCAAGAGTCGGATCTAATACAGAGCCAAATGAAGATGTTGACCTCAATCTTTTGATAGAAGATGTACGTGATGTTTTTGGGAAAACCATTGACGAAGTAAAAGCAACTATAACGGTTTCTCCACTACCCATTGTAAAAGGTACACGTACGCAGTTATTTCAATTGTTTCAAAACTTGATTAGTAATGCAATCAAATATCAAAGCAAAGAGTCGCCTAAGATTCAAATAAGATATAAGGAGGAACAAGATCATTATCTTTTTGAAGTTCAGGACAATGGTATTGGTATAGATCCGGCTTTTCACGAGAAAATATTTGTCATTTTTCATCGCCTACATAGCCGTTCTGAATATGGCGGTACAGGAATAGGCTTGGCCATCTGTAAAAAAATCGTAGAACGCCATAATGGTAATATTTGGGTAAAATCAGCAGTCGGAGAAGGCAGTACTTTCTTTTTTACCCTTAGCAAAAGATAAATCTCCTAATATCGTATATCCCCTTTTATTTTTACTATCTTGGTATAAGCAATGAAAACAGAGAAAATTGTTGTTCCAAATCTTTAGGTTATGTCCGATAACCGATTACCATTGACCATATTAATTGTTGAAGACAATCCCGGTGATCTCTTTTTATTGGAGGAGTTACTAAGAGGGTCAACACTTCCTATTAAACAACTCATTAAGGTTACAAGTGCAATTGAAGCAAGAAAAGCGCTTCAAAGTATTGACATTAATCTTGTCTTATTAGATCTCAGCTTACCAGATAGTAATGGTCTGCAGTCATATGAAATGGTAGATGAATATGCAGGCTCTATACCCATTGTTGTTTTGACAGGTTTGATCGATATGGAAGTAGCACTTGAAACCATGGCGAGTGGTGCACAGGATTATCTGATCAAAGGTGAATTCGATGAAAAATTACTTGAAAAGTCTATCCAATATAGTATAGAACGTAAGAAGAGTCAGGAAAGCCTGCGAGAAAGTAATGAGCGATATAGATTTGTTACTCGTGCTACCAATGATGTTGTATGGGATATGAATCTAGTTAGTAAAAGGATTTTTTGGGCAGAGGAAAATATGAAAAGGCTTTTTGGGTATGATATAGCAAATGGAGAAACTGAGTTTAATTTTTGGGATGAAAAAGTTCATCCAGAGGAGAGAGACAGTGTAGTAAAACATTTGAGAAGTGTACTTGAAAGTAATACACATGATCGTTGGGAAGCCGAGTATCGATTTAAAAGAATAGATGGATCTTATGCATATGTGCTTGATAAAGGGTACCTATTATATGAAAATGGACGACCGTTTCGTATGATTGGTTCAATGCAGGATATAACAGAAAGGAAACAAGCAGAACTACAACTATTGAATAGTGAAAAACGTTTTAGGTCCTTAGTACAGAATGGATCTGATATGATCAAAATATTAGATGATAAAGGAATATTCATCTTCTCAAGCCCTAGTGTTGAAAATGTTTTAGGTTATTCACAAGAAAATATTGTTGGGAAAAGTGCATTTGATTTTATTCATCCGGATGATCTGAAAAATATCATTGATCAATTTCAAGTTATTAAGACATCAGATTATCACGAAATACCTTACTTCCGATTCAAAAATAAAAATAATGAATGGAGGTGGTTAGAAACAAAGCTAACCAACTTACTTAATGACCCTGCTGTGCAGGGAATTGTTTCTAATTCAAGAGATGTTACCGAGAAAAAGAAAGCAGAAGAAGCTATCAAAGCCTCTGAAGAAAGATACCGTAGTTTATTCTTCAATAATCCTATGTCTATCTATATATGGGATATTAATACTTTGGAGATTTTAGAAGTAAATGATACTTCCCAGAAA
The DNA here is from genome assembly GCA_039795345.1 of Bacteroidota bacterium. Taxonomy (GTDB): domain Bacteria; phylum Bacteroidota; class Bacteroidia; order Chitinophagales; family Chitinophagaceae; genus Sediminibacterium. The sequence continues at coordinate 12,294 of JBDKEH010000091.1, read as the reverse complement.
GAATATGGGTATACAAGAGATGAGTTTCTTTCATTGAACATGAAAGATCTCCGAAAGAAAGAAAATATTCAGAAATACCTCTCATTTGTAGAAGAGCTCAAAAATGCAAGTGCAGATACTATTATGCAAGGTGTTTGGAAACACGTAAGAAAAAATGGTGAAGAGGTTACGCTTGAGATTTATTCACAGAAGATTTCGTTTAAAGAAAGAGAAGCTGTATTAGCATTGGCAAACAATATTGACGAAAAACTTAGGCTATCCAAAAAATTAGAAGAGGAACGAGAAGCGAAGCAGAAAGAAATTACAGAAGCCGTTATTCGAGTACAGGAAAAAGAGCGATATGAAATAAGTAGAGAATTGCATGATAATGTTAATCAACAATTAACGGTTGCAATGATGTATATCGCAACAGCTGAAAAAGGTACTGATAATGCTGAAGCATTACTAAAACAGTCATCGGGCTTCATTTATAATGCAATTGAAGAGATCAGAAAATTATCGAAAGTGCTTGTAACCCCTTTGATCAAAGATTTTGGGCTTTGTAAAGCTATTGAAGGCCTTCTCGAAGATATTTATTTAGCAAACAGTAGCATTCATTTTGATTTTTTCTGTGATCAATTTTATGAGGAAGATATTTCTTATGAATTCAAATTAAGTATATATCGAATTGTACAGGAGCAACTGAATAATATCCATAAGCATGCTAAAGCAAAAAATGTGGTGATTGAGTTATATCGGGATGAAGTAATTAGGCTTTCAGTAGTAGATGATGGGGTTGGATTCGATACTAAGAAGAAGAGAAATGGTATTGGAATCTATAATATTCAAACAAGGGTTGGTCTGTATGCGGGCAAAATAAATATTCATTCAGAACCCGGGAAGGGATGTCAGTTAAAAATAGAGTTCCCGATCACAAATGATATCCTAATTAAACAAGAATGATTGTAGTTGACAGTTGATAGTAATGTATTATTCGAAAGCCTATCAACTGTCAACTATCACTGATAACTACTCTACTCCCGGCTGCTTTAACTTCCAACCGGTTTTTGCTTTTTGTTCATCCACTATTTTCTTGACATCTGCCAGTAATTTTTTAGCGTTGTATACAATACCGTCTTTAATCGTAAACTGAACACCACCTGTGCGAACTATTTTATTTTCTTTTGTGAGTTCAATGGCTCCGGTACCATAAAGTACTTGTAAATTTTTTAATGGATTGGCATTTACAATAACCAGATCAGCTAACTTACCCACTTCAACACTACCCAGGTCTTTTTCCATGCCTAATGCCTGAGCACCATATAAAGTTGCAGAACGAATTACTTCTAAAGGATGAAATCCAGCTTCACGCAATAACTCTAATTCACGGATATAGCCAAAACCATAAGTCTGATAAATAAATCCATTATCAGAACCCGCTGTTACCCTTCCTCCACGATTTTTATACTCATTGATAAAAGTCATCCATAAGCGGTAGTTGTTCTTCCACTCAACCTCTTGTTCTGTTCCCCACTGATGCCAGTAAGATCCATGGCTTTGATAACTGGGCTCATAAAATTTCCATAGCGAAGGCAAAGTATAATCCTCATGCCATTCGGCCCTTCTTGCCCGATGTAAGTCGCGGTTAGCTTCATAAATATTGAAAGTAGGATCTATGGTAAAATCGAGTGAGATCAACTCATTCATGACTTTATTCCAATGATCTGAATAAGGCGCAGCTGCTTGTTTCCATAACTTACCTGCTTCCTCAAAGCGATGTTGTTCATTGTTATAATTATACTCTGCCGGATAATCCTGAATGGTTTTATTCGTGAACAAAGCTTCCGGTAAGCCATACCAATGTTCCATGCTGGTCATACCAGCACGAGCTGAACTCAATACATTCCATCTGGCAACATCTGTTTGTGCATGGTGTGCAGTAGAACGCAATCCAAGTGCTTTATTCTCACGAACAGCAGCATCCATTACTTCCGGTGATGCACCAAAAAATTTAATTCCATCGGCACCCTTCTTTGCATTTTCACGAACCCAGTTACGAGCTTGTTCCGCATTTGCAATAGGTCCGCGGTTGCCCTGTCCGAATGCTGTATAAGCAAAAATTCTAGGCGCGGTGATGGTATTCGCTGCACTTTTTCTTTTATGTTCCAACACCCAATCCAAGCCATTACCTGCCGATGGATCACGAATCGTAGTAATACCATGTGCCATCCACAATTTAAATACATATTCTGCCGGTGTTCCTTGCGCAGTACCACCAATATGTCCATGCATATCTATGAACCCAGGCATCGCATACATACCCTCACAATTCAGCTCTTTACCTCCCTCTTTCAATGCAGGTCTGCGATTTTGATTGATCGGTAAACCCGGACTACCCACCGTCTGTATCTGAACAATGCGATTGTTCTCAATCACAATATCAACAGGGCCTGCCGGAGGAGCACCCGTACCATTGATCAGTATTACGCCACGTATGATCAACTGTGTATAAGGTCCATCACCTTCTTTTACTTCGGGGGCTTTTTGTATTTGGCTGAAAGAAGTGAAAAGTGAGAGGTGAAAAGTGAGAAGAAGTAGTAGCTTTTTCATAAGGCAATATTAAAAGATGAATGTAAGAAAGAAAACCGATGCCTGATATGAAAATCGGTCAATAAATCTAAGTAAGTAATATGCAATCCCTGAGAAATGAATATGTAACGACAGAACTTTATGCGTTACTCTTTAAATACTTTTCCCTGATCACTTTTTGCACATCCTTACCCTCGACCTTACTCTCTAACCAAGAGAGTACATCTAAATACATGAATGCGCGACTTTCCATTTTATTCTTAGAAAGCTTACGGAGTTTTGATAAAAGTTTTTCAAATTCAGGCTTAAGTTGTCTCGGTGTTAAGCGGAATGACTTCTTTAGAAAGGCGAATATTTCAAGTTCTACAATACTAAGATTATTCATCTTCGACATAAAACGATATACTGATTTCAATAAGTATTCAAGCAAGTCAAAATTCCCCAACTCATAATGAGTGATCAAGTGCAGTAGTCGAGCATAACACTGGAGATCTGTTCGGAGATCTACTTTCCAATTAATGATCTTATTCAAATAGTCAATGCTCTTCTCATGATCACCTGATCCAAAATACAGAGAGGCGAATTTGTAATAGAAAACAAGAATACGGTGTCGATCTAAGTATATCTCAAAGTCTTTTAATTTCTCTTCGATCTCAGGAACTAAAGCTAATCCTTTGGTAAAGGTTCCCTCCATGAAATGCTTATTCAGCTTAGCAGTATAGAGATAGATAAAAGTTTGGATCAGGTTGTTTTGGTTATGTTGTATGCTATTGCTGGTTGAAAAAGATTCAAACTGCTTTAGTGTTTCATCAAATTTCCGGTAATTCCGAAGATCATAATGTGCACTTAATAAATTGTGCATGCCTTTGATATAATGCATGGTTTCTATTTCTACCATTTTTGGCTCTTTATGAAATAGATCTACCCATTTCTGACAATAGCGATAGTACAATAAAAAATCCTGAATGATAAAACCATACCAGCAAAAACATTGGTAGCGGTATAGTTTTTCATAAAAGCCCTCTGTTTTCGAAGGCTTTTCAATGATAGATTGACGCATCAAGCCATCTAATTCTTCTCTATCACTTTGATTTCTGGCATGGCCATGTTGAATATACCAACTGTATAATTGAAGTGATAAGTCTGATAAAGCACCGATTAATCTCAATCGTTCATTGATCTCCGCTGATTCTTGGCTTAATTTATCTGCACGATCCTGCATACTTCTGGTGATATGCAAGGCTTCGATCTTCTTCTCTAAAAAAACAACCTGTAAAATATAAGTAACCTGGTTATTAGCTTTTGCAAGCTCTTTGATCTTATCCAATACTTTCAAACTTTGCAAATACAGTCCTTTATTATAGAGCAAACGGGCAAAGTCGAGTTGTTCATGCAATTGAAGATCTATATTCTCCTGTTGTTTGAGCGATCGTAAACTGCTAAGTACTTCATGGTACAAGCGGGCCTTCAGATTAGAAAGCTGTTGTTTTTGGATGCTCTTGTTTTTTTTCAGCAAAGACTCTTCATCATATTGCTTCATTTTATCAATGGCATCAAAGAGTTGCACCACTTTCAGATGAGCCGGCTCCCCCGATACAGACTTCATATACAGTTTGAAATGCCTTTTCTCAGAGGCTGTGAGCGACTGAATCAGTTGAAAAAGGGTATCTGTACTTCTGTTAGGCATGGTAATTAGAAATGATTAAAATCCTTTACTGATAAGTGTTTCAGCAAATACAACTCATTTCATACGGCGTAAAATGACAGCAAAATTGATCTCAAGCCGCTGATCAGAGCATCTATATTCGATGATGAGCAGGCTGTTGATTTGTTAATACAGGCAATCGTTAACAAATATAAACAGCTTGCTTTTTTATCCTACAATAAAATTATTCGCAGTCATGGCTCAGCAGGTACACATATTTGATACCACATTGCGCGATGGTGAACAAGTTCCGGGTTGTAAGCTCAATACCAAAGAAAAATTAGAACTGGCACTCCAACTGGAAGCATTGGGGGTGGATATCATTGAAGCAGGATTTCCCATTTCATCTCCGGGTGATTTTGAATCAGTAGAGCAAATCTCCAAAGCGGTGAAAAATGCAACGGTATGTGGATTAAGCCGTGCTGTGCAAAAAGACATTGAAACAGCTGCTCAAGCACTCAAATATGCCAAAAGACCAAGAATTCATACCGGAATTGGTACATCAGATTATCATATTCGCTCAAAATTCAATGCCACTCGCGATGAGATCTTGCAGAGAGCTGTTCAAGCAGTGAAGTGGGCAAGAAATTTTACGGATGATGTTGAGTTCTATGCAGAAGATGCAGGAAGAACAGAGAATGCATATCTGGCTAAAGTGATTGAAGCAGTGATCAAAGCAGGCGCTACTGTGGTGAATATTCCTGATACAACCGGGTATTGTTTGCCTCATCAATACGGGGAAAAAATCGCTTATCTCAAAAATCATGTTTCCAATATCGATCAAGCTATTATTTCCTGTCACTGTCATAATGATCTTGGACTGGCTACTGCCAATGCCATTGCAGGAGTGATTAATGGCGCCAGACAGATAGAATGTACCATCAATGGTTTAGGCGAAAGAGCAGGAAACACATCGCTCGAAGAAGTAGTAATGATTCTTCAACAGCACAAAGACCTTGGTTTTTATACAGGCATACATACACAACAATTAAATCCGATCAGTAGAGAGGTAGCAGAAGTCATGCGAATGCCTGTACAACCCAATAAGGCGATTGTTGGTGCCAATGCATTTTCTCATTCATCCGGAATTCATCAAGACGGATTTTTAAAAGATGCACAAACCTATGAGATCATTAATCCCGAAGAAGTAGGTGCTGAAGGGAGTAAGATCGTTTTAACCGCAAGAAGTGGTAGAAGTGCACTAGCGTATCGATTCCAGAAGATCGGATATCAATACAATCGGAATGATATAGATGTTCTTTATCAGGAATTCTTAAAAGTAGCCGATAAGAAAAAAGAAGTAGAAGAATCAGATCTGCATATATTGGCACATGCTTATCAAACAGAGCCTGTTACTGCATGATATTGTTGGAAGTATTATTTATATGAGTTGGAGTTAATTCAATACAATGGCAAAAACATTATTTGAGAAAATATGGGACAAACATGTTGTTGAGCAGATAGAAGATGGTCCTTCGATCTTGTACATCGATAAACATTTTATTCATGAAGTCACCAGTCCACAGGCATTCAAAGGATTGGAGAAAAGAGGCTTGTCTGTTTTCCGGCCACAGCAGGTGGTTGCAACAGCAGACCATAATGTGCCTACACTGAATCAGCATTTACCGATCAAAGATGAATTATCGAGAATTCAGGTACAACAGTTGATAGAGAATTGTAAAAAGCATCAAATAGAGTTATATGGACTTGGACATCCATTCCAAGGCATTGTTCATGTGATTGGTCCTGAATTAGGCATCACACAACCCGGAATGACCATCGTTTGTGGAGATAGTCATACTTCAACACATGGTGCTTTTGGAACGATCGCATTTGGTATTGGTACAAGTGAAGTAGAGATGGTCTTTGCATCTCAATGTTTGATGCAAACCAAGCCCAAGTTGATGCGAATCAATATCGAAGGCGATTTGAATAAGGGAGTGGTAGCAAAAGATATCATTTTGTACATCATTGCACAGATATCTGCGAGTGGAGCCACAGGTTATTTTGTTGAGTATGCTGGTTCTGCTATTCGTTCATTATCGATGGAAGCGAGAATGACCATTTGTAATATGAGTATTGAAATGGGAGCTCGAGGAGGTATGATAGCACCTGATGAAACAACTTATCAATACATAAAAGGACGTCAGTTTGCTCCATCGGGAGAATCTTGGAATCAAAAACTACAAGAATGGTCTAAGCTATACAGTGATGAGGATGCAGCATTCGATCAAGAAATTCATATTGATGCAACTTCCATTCAGCCTATGATCACGTATGGAACAAATCCTGGACTAGGTATTGCTATCAATGGCTTAATACCTGTAGCTGAAACTATTCCGGATGAAGGAGAAAGACATACGATCGAGAAAGCTTTGCAGTATATGGGATTGGAGAGTGGAAAATCTTTATTAGGGCTGCCTGTTCAACATGTATTCATTGGTAGTTGTACTAACTCACGTATTGAAGACCTCAGACAAGTGGCGTTATTGGTAAAAGGAAGAAAAAAGAATGAGCATGTTCAAGTGATGATTGTTCCCGGATCTCAACAAGTTTCAAAACAAGTACAAGCAGAAGGACTAGACAAAATATTTCAGGAAGCAGGTTTTGAGATCAGACAAGCAGGATGTAGCGCGTGTTTGGGAATGAATGAAGATAAAATTCCAGCGGGGGAGTATTGTATCAGTACCAGTAACCGAAACTTTGAAGGAAGACAAGGAGCCGGCGCTAGAACACTATTGGCTAGTCCTCTAACAGCAGCAGCCGCCGCAATTACAGGAGTCGTTACCGATGTAAGAGAACTCATGTAAAGCTATTCGCAGTGAACTATAAGACATAAGCTAAGAATACTACTAAACAAAGATGGATAAAATAACTACCATACAAAGCAGATTTGTTCCATTGCCGATCGAGAATATTGACACGGATCAGATCATTCCGGCTCGCTTCTTAAAAGCAACAACCAGAGAGGGTTTTGGGAAGAATCTTTTTAGAGATTGGAGATATAACAATGATGATGAATCACAGCCTAAAACAGATTTTGTATTGAATCAAAAGATATATGATGGTGAGATACTTGTAGCAGGGAAAAATTTTGGTTGTGGTTCTTCCAGAGAGCATGCAGCTTGGGCCATCAAAGACCATGGGTTTCGTGTAGTGATATCCAGCTTTTTTGCGGACATCTTTAAAAATAATGCGCTGAACAATGGTCTGTTACCGGTAACAGTAAGCGAAGCATTTCTGCAGCAATTGTTTCTTTTATCACCTGCGGATACGCTGACAGTGAATTTGGAAGCCCAAACTGTAGGTATTGATAAATCGGGTCAAAAAGAACATTTCGAGATCAATCGATATAAAAAAACATGTTTGTTGAATGGTTATGATGATATCGATTATCTGATCAATATGCGAGCAGTCATTGAAAAATTTGAACATTCAGAAGTCTAAAGTGAGTATATGAATAAAAGAATTGCCGTTTTACCTGGAGATGGTATTGGTCCGGAAGTAACCAATCAAAGTATAAAAGTATTGGATGCTATTGCAACAAAGTATGGGCATTCGTTTGAATACCATTTTGCAGTAGTAGGTGCTATCGCAATTGATCAGACCGGTAATTCCCTTCCTGATTCAACGGTTGAAACTTGTTTGAATAGTGATGCTATTTTGTTTGGTGCTATCGGTGATCCTAAATATGATCATGACCCCTCTGCTACTGTTAGACCCGAGCAAGGACTATTGAAGTTGCGAAAAGTACTGGAACTCTATGCCAATATTCGTCCGATTGATACCTATAAGGCACTACATCATTTGTCGCCCTTTAAATCAAGACAATTGGAGAATGTAGACTTCATCATATTCAGAGAATTAACAGGCGGTATCTATTTCGGAAAAAAAGAAACGAGTGAAGATGGAAATACTGCTATTGATGAGTGTCGTTATTCCACTTATGAGATAGAAAGAGTTGCACACTTAGCATTTGAGTATGCGCAAAAAAGACAAAATAAACTAACCCTTATCGATAAAGCTAATGTACTGGAAACATCAAGACTGTGGAGACGCGTTATTCAGCGAATTGCAGCAGAATATCCTTCAGTAGCGGTTGATTATATCTATGTAGACAATGCTGCGATGCAGGTTATTTTGAATCCTGCACAATTTGATGTAATTCTGACCGAGAACATGTTTGGTGATATCATCAGTGATGAGGCAAGCGTTTTAACAGGCTCATTAGGATTATTGCCATCAGCATCTGTTGGAAATAAAGCAGCTCTTTTTGAACCTATTCATGGTTCTTATCCTCAAGCTGCTGGAAAAGATATTGCCAATCCTATTGGATCTATTCTTTCTGCGGCAATGCTATTGGATTATTTTGGACTAGAAGAAGAAGCCACTACTGTACGCAATGCAGTTGAATGGACATTGTTAAACGGGTTTGTTTCAAAAGATATTGATCCGGTCAATAATTATTCAACCAGTGCTATTGGTGATTTGATAGCAGATTATATCGAACGGAAAAAAGAGCTAACAGTTAGTTCCAATGCGAGTTTGAACAAGTCTACCATTATATAAGTGAAGATGCGTGTATACTCATTATAAGTGTATATATAATGATAATGATGTAAGTGCGATACAAAGGGTATCGCACTTGTTGTTTTCGGGTGTCAGATAACAAACGATTGTTCGTAAGATGAAAAATAATAAAAGAGTTCTTTGTTTTTAATAAGAGGTGGGAGTATATTCGTTGAACAGATACACTTCATGTTTAGTAACAGCATCAATATTGTCAACAACATTAGCGCAATTATTATTGTGGTTGTCATTATTATCCCTGTGCCAAACGGAGGAGGTGTCTTACTATAATATCAAACAACTGAATTATACAGCCCCGCCTCCAAAAGGCGGGGCTTTTTTATTTACACAAAACAGAACTATGTATTACGGATCATCAACTATTATTTACTTCAAAGACAACTTTGTAAAAGCTACAGAGGCAGGTATTGATTTGTATAGTCAGTCGCTGCATTATGGTTATGCGGTATTTGAAGGTATTCGTTCCTATCAAACAGAAAATGGGGTAGTTGTTTTCAAAGCAAAAGAGCACTACGAAAGACTTTGTTACTCAGCACAGGTGATGGGTATCCCTTTTTCAGTGAGTGTTGAAGAGTTAATCGATATCACTTATGAATTACTCAAGAGGAACCAATTTTCTGACGCGTATATCAGACCTGTTATTCTTTGTTCTCCTAATATGTCGCTATCAAAGGGTAAAGAAAGTTATCTCGCGATCACAGCATGGGAATGGACCAATGGCTATCTGAGTAATCAAATGCGTGTAATGACTTCTTCCTATAGAAGGCCGAATCCCAGCGGATTTAAGATCAACGCTAAAGTATCGGGTCATTATGTCAACTCGATTCTCGCTTGTCAAGAAGCAAAAGACAATGGCTTTGATGAAGCGTTACTGCTAGATATCGATGGCTATGTTGCAGAAGGTCCGGGTGCAAATGTTTTTTACGAAAAAGATGGGGTGCTCTATACGCCGACAACAGGTAATATCCTACCGGGTATTACAAGAGCAACATTATTAGCATTATGTGATGAGTTGAATATTTCAGTGATAGAGAAAAAGATTAGTCCTGAAGAAATGCGCGGATCCGACAGCGCTTTTTATTGTGGCACTGCTGCTGAAGTAGTGGCACTAGAATCACTAGATAATGTTCCTTTTCAGAAAAAATGGGAAGAATCATTGGGGGCTATTCTTCAGCAAGCATACAAAGCAAAAGTATTACAGAAAGCATATACAAGAGAAATGATGGAGGTGTAACTAAAACCTATCACATACTACGACCAAGAATTAATTATGAAAGAACTCAATAAATATTCAAAAACCATTACACAGGATGTTACCCAACCTGCAGCGCAGGCTATGTTTTATGGTATTGGTCTTACTGAAGATGATTTAAAGAAAGCACAGGTAGGTATTGCCAGTATGGGCTATGATGGTAATACTTGCAACATGCACTTGAATGATTTAGCAAAGCTGGTAAAACAAGGTGTGTGGGACAATGATTTGGTGGGTCTCATTTTCAATACCATCGGTGTAAGTGATGGCATGAGTAATGGTACTGATGGTATGCGTTATTCGTTGGTAAGTAGGGATGTGATCGCAGACTCTATCGAAGCTGTTTGTGGGGCTCAGTATTATGATGCATTGATCGCTCTGCCGGGTTGTGATAAAAACATGCCGGGCTCTTTGATCGCAATGGGTAGATTGAATCGTCCATCGATTATGGTATATGGTGGAACCATTGCACCCGGACATTACAAAGGTCAAGACCTGAATATTGTATCTGCTTTTGAAGCACTCGGACAAAAGATCGCAGGTGAACTTTCTGAAGCAGATTTTAAAGGTATCATACAACACGCTTGTCCGGGAGCAGGTGCATGTGGTGGAATGTATACTGCAAATACCATGGCATCTACCATTGAAGCTTTAGGAATGAGTTTACCTTATTCCTCTTCTAATCCTGCTTTGAGCGATGAAAAAAAGAAAGAATGTCTGGAAGCAGGAAAAGCCATCAAACTATTGCTTGAAAAAGATATCAAGCCGAGTGATATCATGACACGCAAAGCTTTTGAGAATGCGATGACGGTCATCATGGTATTAGGGGGGAGTACCAATGCCGTATTACATCTCATTGCAATGGCAAAAGCAGTGAATGTTTCATTGTCACAAGACGATTTTCAAATGATCAGTGACCGTGTTCCGGTTTTAGCTGATTTTAAACCAAGTGGAAAATATTTGATGCAAGACCTACATCAATATGGAGGCTTGCCTGCAATGATGAAATACCTGCTATCAAAAGGATTATTACATGGGGACTGTTTGACTGTTACAGGAAAAACGGTAGCAGAAAATTTGGCCACCGTTCCTGATTTACATTTTGAAGAACAAAAGATCATCTATCCATTGGAAAATCCTGTAAAAGCAACAGGGCATTTACAAATACTCTACGGCAATCTTGCAGAAAAAGGAAGTGTTGCCAAAATATCGGGGAAGGAAGGTGAAATATTTGTAGGACCCGCACGTGTTTTTGATGGCGAGCATGCATTGATAGATGGAATCAATAGCGGTAAGATTAAAAAAGGAGATGTTGTAGTGATCCGTTATGTAGGACCCAAAGGCGGTCCGGGAATGCCGGAAATGTTGAAACCTACATCCGCAATCGTAGGAGCAGGCCTGGGTAAATCTGTTGCCTTGATCACTGATGGAAGATTTAGTGGTGGAACACATGGATTTGTCGTAGGTCATATCACACCTGAAGCCTATGATGGTGGATTGATCGCTTTGGTACAAGATGATGACATTATTGAATTGAATGTAACAACCAGATCTATTAGTTTGAAAATATCAGATCAAGAAATACAAGAAAGGAAACAACAGTGGAAACAACCTTCTTTGAAAGTTAGCAAAGGTTTATTGTTCAAGTATGCACGCACTGTGAAAGATGCATCAGAAGGCTGTGTGACAGATGAAATTTAATTATTCATGAATAAGCAATGTCAATGGAAACAGTAATAGAAATAGTAGAACAACCGGTACAACCAATGATTCAACTTAGCGGTTCACAGGCACTGCTGGAAGCTTTGATTGCAGAAGGTGTAGATACCGTATTTGGATACCCCGGCGGAGCCATTATGCCTATTTATGATGCATTGTATGATTATCATGAACAGTTGAAACATGTTCTTGTAAGACATGAACAAGGCGGAGTACATGCTGCTCAAGGATTTGCAAGAGCATCAGGTAAAGTAGGAGTTGTATTTGCAACCAGTGGCCCTGGTGCTACTAATTTGGTTACTGGTTTGGCTGATGCTCAAATCGACAGTACACCATTGGTATGTATCACCGGACAAGTTTTTGCTCATTTACTTGGAACGGATGCATTTCAGGAAACAGATGTGATCAATATTACAACGCCGGTTACAAAATGGAATTATCAGATCACAGATGCTTGTGA
>JBDKEH010000062.1:0-10686 GCA_039795345.1 Bacteroidota bacterium | reverse complement strand
ACAATATTTTGTTCCATATCTTCCAATGCCACTCCTTTTGTTTCAGGCATCATTTTCCATACATACAATAGTTGCAGGAACATCATGAATGCAAAGAATCCAAAAATATAAGTACCCGGCACATTGGCGGCGAAGAAGGGAAATACTTGAGCTACCAATGCTGCAAACACCCAATGGGTCAGACACCCAAAGGAAGTACCACTGGCGCGAACGGAGTTAGGAAACAGTTCTGATAAAAATACCCAGATCACAGCACCTTGTCCAACAGCATGTGCTGCAATGAACAGAAATACATAATAAACGATCATTGATTTATCTGCCGCATTAAAAGACACTGCAATAAGTGTTAGAGAAATGATATAACCTACGGAACCTACATACATCAATAATTTTCTTCCAAACCGATCGATTAAATACCAACCTGTAATGGTAAATATCAAATTCACAACACCGATACCTACTGATGATAATAAAGCCCCACTTCTTTCTATACCTGCCATTTCAAAAACCTTGGGAGCAAAATAGATGATGGCATTGATACCGGACATTTGATTAAAGAAAGCGATCAGAAATGCCAATATCAAAGGGAACATGAATTTTTTTGAGAATAAAGATTCTTTTACCTGCGATACAGAATTTCGAATAGCGTCGATCATTGCATCGGTTGCTTCGCCTGTAATAGCCAATACTTTCTTGGCTGCTGCTGCATCATTTTTATACAAGACCAACCAACGTGGTGTTTCAGGTGTGAACAGCATCATGATAGAAAATAGAAGAGAAGGAATGGCAACAACTCCCAACATCCATCTCCAATCATTCTCCCCGCCCAATCCTTGTAATAAATAATTAGAAAAATAAGCCAGCAAAATTCCTGCAACCACATTCAACTGAAATGAAATCACCATTCTTCCGCGATACTTTGGGGGTGCGATTTCCGAAATATAAACAGGTGCTACAACTGAAGAAGCACCAATGCTCAAGCCACTTAAAAAACGAAACACCATGAACGTATACACATCTTGAGACAATGCTGCGCCTACAGAAGTTACCAGAAACAAAATACCGATCCAGAACAATGTTTTTTTTCTACCGATACGATTAGCGGGAATATTACCCAATGCCGCACCAAATACAGTTCCATACAATGCCATCGCAATGGCAGTTCCATGCATCCAGTCGCTTAGATTCCATAATGATTGAATGGCTTGTTCTGCACCGGATATCACGGCCACATCCAAACCGAATAACAATCCACCTAATCCTACTGTGATAGACCATAGGGCAAGCTTCTTATGCATATTGTCTGTATTTGCGATTAAGTTACTTATTAATTGAATACTGTTTAGCGGAAGACCAGCGATCACCCAAACAAAAAACCGACCACATAAAGAAGTCGGTTTTTCATTTATTGATTACCTTATTATTTCGCCGGCGTAATGACGATGTTTCTGTACTCAATAGGACCATGATCACCTTGTAACATGATAGGTCCCGGTTCTCCTTCTTTACTATCCAAAGCACCACCTGTAATTCCCGGAATGATTTGATCAACGATGATGGCTTTCCCATTGGCAACCACTGTTACTCTGCGACCAATGAGCGTAATATCAAAACTCTGCCACTCACCCGGAGCTTTTGCAGCCATTTCATTGGGTGTCAAAAATCCGTAGATACCTCCGAAATAAGTGGATGAAGGTTCTTTACCCGCATTATCTTCTACTTGCACTTCATAACGTCCGCGCAAATACACACCACTATTGCTTCCTGCAGGATAGCGGAATTCAATATGAAGTTTAAAATCAGTAAACGTTTGATCCGTAATAAGATTGGTTCCTGATTTTGCACTGGTCAATACCCCGTTGATATTTTGCCATTGATTGTTTTTTCCTTGTCCATGCCAACCACTGATATCTTTATTATTCAATAATTGAATGGGCGCTCCCCATACCACCGGATTGGTTCTTTTCAATAAGGGTGCACGTTCTCCCGTGAAAGTATAGGTCTTACCATTACTCGCCTGAATGGTTCCTTTGAGTTGATCGTTTTCCAGTGTGGCTTCCAATACCATGTCTTTATCTGTACGATCCCATTGAGGTGGAATAGCAAAATGAATTTTTCCTTCTTTCACATGTACTTGCGCAATGGGTCTGGCACTACCCCCATCGGCCACAAATTGACCTACCAATGTTTTAATACCCGATAACTTGATCTCCAACCAAGAGGGGGCTATTCGGTCACCCATATTAACGGTGAGATCCCATCTTCCAATAACATCATTATCGGCCACAACCATACGCTTTTCAGTAAATGCTGTTAGTCCGGCAAAGCAGCAAACTGTGAGGATCATAAAAACAAAACGAAACAGATTACGATAGATCATACAAACATTTTGCTATGAAGATAACCAAAATCAGATAGTTGTGAGATCCCTAGAGCGCTCTTCAAAAACGCAGAAAAACGAATAATGCATTGATAATGATATATTTATTTTTTTGATGAATTTCCTCTTCTTTTTTCTTCAACAACAGATTTATTACTCTTTATACATTACAAATAGAAGTTGAGCCGTTTTTTTGTATCTTTTCTCCACTATCTAATTCCTAAACTGACAGTTATGAAAAAAATGTTACCACACTTGTGGTGCTGGTGTTTGTTGCTTTGCAGCACACTTAGTATTGCACAAAACCGCACAATCACGGGTAAAGTCGCAGACGCCAAGGGACAGCCCGTTCCCTATGCAAGTATTATCATCAAGGGCACCAAATCAGGAGCCAATGCCAATGAAGATGGCGCATTTACACTTGCAATTCCTTCCGGCAAAGTAACCTTACAGGTCAAAGCCATCGGCTTTGAAGACAAAGAAGTGGAAGTTGGTTCAGACAACAATCTTTCCATCTCTTTGCGCAATGGAACAGCCATGAGTGAAGTGGTAGTTACTGCTTTTGGTGTGAAGCAACAGAAAAAAGCATTGGGTTATGCAGCTACCGAGATCAGCAATAAAGATCTCTTGGAAAGCAAACAACCCAATCTTATCAACGCCATTCAAGGACGTGTTGCCGGTGTTCAGATCAACTCTACCGGTGGTGGTCCTGGTCAAGGTGCAAGAATTGTAATTCGCGGCCCCAAAAGTTCATTAGGTAGTAATCAGCCACTTTTTGTTATTGATGGTGTGATCGTTGATAACAGTACAGTCGTGGAAGGTGGCAATGCTGCCTTAAGAGGTATGAGTAACAGGATCTCTGATTTGAATCCTGATGACATCGAAAGTCTCTCCATTCTAAGAGGCGGTGCAGCTACTGCGCTGTATGGTTTCAGAGGTAGTAATGGTGTAATCGTGATCACTACCAAGAGTGCCAAGACCGGTAAAATGAGGGTGAGTTATACTTCTACCGTGGGTACCGAAGAAGTCAATAAATTTCCTGATGTACAAACCACCTACACACAAGGTTATAACAATACATACAACAGAAATGATTTCTTCCCTTCTTTTGGTCCAACCGTAGCAGCCGGCAAAACACTGGATCCTACTCATCCGGATCAACTGTTCAATCACTATGCCAGAGCCTATGAAAGAGGTTATCAGTATCGTAACACTGTAAACATCAGTGGTGGAACTGAAAAAGCATTGATCAACTCTTCTTTTGGGTATTTCAAACACAAAGGTGTTTTGCCAAATACTGATTACTCCAACTTCAATGCACGTTTGAATGCAACATTGAAATTGAGTGATAAATTAAAACTGAATCCTTCTGTTAATTATATCAGTAGTGGTGGTCTTCGTTACAATGCAGATCGCTTTAATGAAAGTCTTACATACTGGAGCCCAAGATGGGATGTACGTGATTATAAAAATGAAGACGGAACTCATAAAACTTATGGCAATAACAATCCAATCTTTGGTGCATACTACAACTTATTTAAGGATAAGGTAGACCGTGTGATCTCGAATGTAGCCATTAACTATGCCCCCATCAGCTGGCTTGATATCAGCTATCGTGTAGGTTATGATTTCACATCAGACAGCAGAAGAGCAACAGCTCCTGCACAGGTTGCACGTACAGGTGTCATCAATTTTGCCGATAATGCGTTGGGCTTTGTGGGTGAATATCGCATCCTCAACAAGATCCTCAATAGCAACTTATTGGTAACCGGTAAATTCAATTTGAGTGATCAATTTGGTTTAACTGTAAGAGCCGGTCATGATCTTGTTGATCAAACTTATAACTTTCAGCAAACAGAAGGACGTGAGTTAGATGTACCTACACTACTCTCTCTGAACAATGCAAAATTTGTAACACAGAATAGCCGTCAAACAGCCTTGAGAACCATGGGCATCTTTGGTGATGCTACTTTGAGCTATCGCAACTTTGTGTATCTCTCATTAACAGGTCGTAATGACTGGGCCAGCTCTGTTGCCAGTGGTAATCAAAGTTTCTTCTATCCAAGTGCCAGTTTGAGTTATGTGTTTAGTCAGCATTTCGAATTACCATCTTGGATCTCTTATGGTAAACTGCGTGCTTCTTTTGCCAAGATCGGTATCGCACCTGTAACTCCTTATCTCACCAATACTTATTACAACAATGCATTTGGACAGCCTGTGAACAATGTGATTGGTTGGACAAGAGACGATGTAAGAGGTGCGACAGAATTAAGGCCTGAGTTTACGGATAACCGTGAAGTAGGTTTAGAAATGCAGTTCCTCAATAACCGTGTAGGTTTTGATGTTAGCTATTACAAAATCAACAGTAAAGATGTTGTGAATCCCGTACTAGTTCCCAATTCAACAGGATTCAATTCTTTTATTCTGAATTCAGGTGAAATTGAAAACAAGGGTATTGAATTGGTGGTGAATGGTACACCTGTTAAGACCAATAACTTTACCTGGGATGCAAGTGTGAACTTCACTAGTAATAGAAATAAAGTAATCAGTCTGGCTCCCGGATTAACAGACATTGTTATTGGAAGTCAGTTTGGTTATCTCAACAGTGGTGCAACACAACGTTGGGTAGTAGGTCAGCCGGTAGGTGGGTTGTATGGTATCGCTTATCAGCGTTTTTATGGATCTGCAACAGACGACAGGATCACTCTTCGCAGAGATCTTCCTATGTTGATTGCTACAACCGGTACAGGTGCAGGTTTCCCTATTCGTGATGTAACCAACCAACGCTTATTGGGTAACTCTCAACCACGTGCTATCTGGGGTATCAACAACAGCTTTACTTATAAAAATCTTACGCTCTCTGTGTTGTTTGATATCAGAAGTGGTTTCCAAAGATTCAATCAGTTAGGAAATTTCATGAGTGCATTTGGTATTGCCAAATACACAGAAGACCGCAACAGCACACGAGTATTTCCTGGTGTAGTTGCAGGAGGCGCTGCCAATACACAAACCGTTTGGTTGGGACAACAAGTAGGACCTGATGGAAGAAACTATGGTGATGGTTTCTACAGAAACATTCATAGAGGTGTTACTGAAAATTTTGTAGAAGATGCCGGATGGACTCGCTTACGTACGTTGAGTTTATCGTATGGTTTACCTGCTAAGCTCTTCAAAAAACAAAACTTCATCAAAGATGCTTCTGTTACATTAACAGGAAACAATCTTTTATTGTGGACCAAGTATTCGGGTTTTGATCCTGAAAACAGTTCAACAAGTGCAGATAGTAATGCTGATGGTTTCGCCGGATTTACTTATCCCGGTGTACGCAGTTATTTCCTGACACTGAACGTTAATTTCTAACACCCAAACCTGAAGACCATGAAAAAAAATATTTTAATACCGAATCGATTTCTCTGCTTATTGTTACTGGCAGTAACGATGATTGGCAGTAGTTGTAAAAAATATTTAGACATCAATAATGACCCTAATAGACCTACTGAAGCACCGATCAATGGTTTGTTAGCTGCTACTACACAAAATACCGGACTCAATGTGTTTCGTGTAGCAAATGCAGGGCCTAATTATTATGTACAATATTTTGCTTCACCGAATGCATCTAGTCCTACAGATATTTATGATCGTGTAGACTATAGCACGCTTTGGAGAAGCTTGTATGATAACATGACCGACCTTTATGATTTACAAGAGCTCTCTATCAAATTAAACAGCTCCGCTCATTTGGGTATGGCAAAAGTGATGATGGCTATCAACCTGAGTTTAACTACCAACTTATGGGGTGATGTTCCATTTTCTGAAGCTTTCAAAGGAGATAATCTAACACCGAAATTTGATGATGCACAACAGTTGCATACACAGTGCATCACATTATTGGATGAAGGTATTGCTGAGTTGCGCAAAATACCCACTGTTAATGTAACGCCTGCTGCTGATTTTATGCATGGCAATGCAGCAGCAAGTACTACTGCCTGGAATACTACCAATAGAATCTGGTGGATCAGAACAGCTTATGCTATTAAAGCAAGACTCTTACAGCAATTATCAAAAACTACCGGATACAGCGCTACTGCTGTGTTGTCTGCCGTTGATAGTGCGTATACTAATAATAATATGGAATCAAGGGTTACTGTTTTCACTTTGCGTAATCCATGGGCAACGGTAGCCAGAAATCAGGCCAGTCTTGTTCTTGATGGTTGGTTAAGCACGCAGTTCATCAATAATTCTATGAACGCAAATACTACTGCACAGGATCCTCGTTTGCCCAGACTCACCAATCTTACTCGTTTCAACGATTATAGGGGAACACGCAATGGCGTAGGTCGTGTAGGAACAGGAACTACCAATGATGAATCATATTTGGTGTTGGCTGGTTTTTATAGTGGCGATGCTTCTCCACTTTTTGTAAGTACTTATGAAGAAGTAAAATTCATTGAAGCTGAGGCTGCATTAAGAGCTGCAAATCCAACCAGGGCTTATACTGCTTATCTGGAAGGTATCAGAGCGAATATGAATAAGATAGGAGTCAGCGCAACCGACAGAGATGCCTATCTCGCAAGAGCAACAGTAGGTGTAGGAAGTGGTGCACTCACACAAGCCAGAATTCTGGAAGAGAAATACAAAGCCCTATTCCTTTCTCCGGTTACTTTTGATGATGCAAGAAGATTCAACTATGCATATACCGGATTTCAATTACCGGTAGGTGCTATTCTCACTTCACCTATCAGAAGACTGGATTATCCATCCAGTGAAAAAACAAGAAACAACAAGACTCCTAATGTGGGTGCTTTGACTACGAGATTATGGTGGGATGCGAATTAGTTGTTAGACCATGGCGCATAGCCAATAGTTGATAGTAAAAAAGAAAGACCGTCTTTAAAAAGACGGTCTTTCTTTTTTACCATGGACCATGGTCTATAGTCCATAAGCTAAACCCTATCCACCCACATAAAGATCCCAGTTGATCTCAGATTGTGGACGAGGGAATTGTTTGAAAATAGTTCCTCTATCAAATGAAGTAGGAATAGTATTAAGTCTGTCGTATCTGCGTGCATCAATCCAGCGGTGACCCCAAGGTTCTGCCCACAAAGAATAACGACGCTGATATAGAATCTCATCGATCAATGCAGCTTGTGTAGTTGCACCACCATAGTTACCAATATTGGCAGCATTGCGAATGATATTGATCGCTGCTACAGCATCAGTAGTTTGGTTCAGTTGTGCATGCGCTTCTGCTTTGATAAGGATTAACTCTTCATTTTTGATGAATGGAATTGGCGAAGTATTACTAGCCCATCTTTTATCCTGATGTGTTCCCACCAATGGCGTAGCATCTGTAGTAACAGTTACAGGAGTTGCACGCTGATGAAATTTAGCAGCCACACGAGCATCACCCGGAGTAGCATCTGCCAATACTGATGGATGCACTACTATGATAGTGTTGATGTTTGCATCCAATACATAAAACAATGGATTGAAAGCATCAGGTGGTGCACCAAATGTATGTGCAGGACCAGCGCTCAAAGCACCTGTCAGACTCATAAAAGAAAGATTCAATGCGGTTAACGCACCTTGCCAGTCTTTACGATATACTGCACAACGTGCCGCAATCGCCCTATTCATTCTCTTCAAGCCATCAATGGTATTGAAACCATTAAATCCTGCAGTTAAAGTGAATGGGAAAGTGGTACCACCATTATTCAGATCATTATATCCTGCAGTGAGCAAGGAATCAACAAATCCCATTGCTGCGGTGTAAGATCTAAAGCCACCTGGCTTTAAAGGATCTTTTACATCGGTACGGATACCGTTTTCATACTGCCAATTGGCAGGAATCATGAACTGATACGCCATGATGGTTTTTGCAAAACCCGCTACAGCGCTCTTTTCCTGAGCTGTTAATGCGCCCGTATTATTCGCTGCATCAATCAATGTATAACCTTGCTTGATACATTGATAAGGAGTAGCATAAGAGCCACCACCGGTAGCGCCGAAACCAAAATAAGCGGCATCAGGTACACGACCTGCCTGACCTAACCAGTCTGTTTGAAAACGAGGATCAGATGCATTGAGATACCAGATCTCTCTTCCGAAGGTATTCCACGCCTGAGAAACATTGGTTACGTATCCTCTATGTCTTTGTTCCAAACCGGTTACCAAAAATTGTAACTGTCGACGAGAAGCGTTGTTCAACACACTCGCCTCACTTGGGTTATTGGGGTCATCCAGCTTTTTAACCTCGAGTGGGTTACATGCAAACTGAAATGCTGCAACACCCGCTATTAATAGTATTTGAAGCTTTTTCATGTGTTTGTGATTTAGAAGTCAATTTGTAAGTGAAAGAATAATCTTCTGGCTGTTGGATAAGGAGCCACATCTACGTTATTGGCAACAGCTTGTGCGCCAAATGTGGATGTTTCAGGATCATAACCAACATATTTCGTTGCCAGAAACACATTGTTTCCGGAAAGACCAACCCTTGCACGCTGAATCACTCTTCCGAATGAACGGCTCAGGAATTCTTTTGGAACTGTGTAATACAAACCGATCTCACGTACTTTCAAGAAAGTTGCATCTTGTACCCAGCGACCGGCATTGTTATACGGTGCAGGTGGACGCTGACGTCCGTTCGGAATACCATCTTTATTATCATCATCGAACCAACCTCTAGTAGTACCACCACCATCAGTTAGGAATGAAGTCAGGTTGATGTTATCACCACCACTGCGATATTCCATCAAGAAATTCAGATCAAAATTCTTCAGGAAAGTAATGTTGTTAGACCATGATGAAGTCCAGTCGGGCTGTGCATTACCCCAAACTGTAAATACACCCGGAGAAATAGCCGGAGTACCTACGATCGTAGTTGGAGCAACACCTTGCTGATACAGGAAGGTACCCAGTGCTGTACCAAAAGCACCTGCTGTATAAGAAGGAATACCCAATCTGGTTAACACTACATCATTCTTCCACCACATCAAACGAGTAGACCATTTGATGTTTTGTTTCTGAATCACTGTACCTGACAAAGCCAACTCAATACCCTTGTTTCTCATCTCTGCTTCATTACTCAAGGTTTGAGCTACACCTGTCGCAGGAGACAGATTCAGCGGCTGTAAGTTGTCTTTGGTTGTTTTGATGTAGTAAGTACCTTCAAACAAGATCTTGTTATTGAAGAAACCCGCATCCAAACCAAATTCAATTTCTTCTGCTCTTTCAGGTCTGATGTTCATGTTACCCACGTTCACTGCTACTGTAGAACCCAGTAAGCCACCGATGTTCACACCACCCAGTGAAGTAAAGGTTGCACCAAATGGTACAGGACCTGCTGTTTGACCATAAGCCACACGTGGTTTCAACTGTGTGATGGTACGAGATTTCCAGAAATCAAAATTAGCAAGGTTCACTGCTAATGATGCTTTCGGGAATGCATAGTATTTATTTTGATCACCATTGGTATTCGATTTATCCCAACGGATACCTACTGTACCAATGATCTTATCTTCAAAATTTGCTTCTTGTTGTAAGAAAATACCCACGTCTCTTTGAGAATTCTCAAATTGCGCTTCTACTTCTTGAACAGTAGCTTGTTTGATGTTTGACTGTCCCGGAGCCAAACCACGACCACGGTTGAAAAGTCCGTCGTTCTTGAAATCCAAACGAACCATACCGGCTTGTGTTGTCATCTCCACTTTCTTCAGTTCCCAGTTGTATACCATCGCTGCCTGGAAATTGGTATTCATGGTTTGTTGTCTACCTATCAAAATGTCTCCAGGATTGGCTTGTGCACGCTGGAATTGCAGATCATCCGGAAGATATACTTTGGTTGAATTTTGGAAGTAATCCAAACCACCATTGGCTTTGAACTTCAACTGTGATCTTTCTGTACGAAGAAGGTTGATATCTAAACCGAACGATTGAATAAAACGGTTCACTAAAGAGTTATTGACACCTTTATCAGTTACATGAACCGGATTCTCAGCGAAGTAAGGGTTCGCCGGATAGACGCCATTCACCGGTCTCAGGTCAAAATAGTTAGGCACATATGCAATGTTATAACCGATACTTGCACCTGAGTTGTTCTGATTACCTGTGAAACCACGATCCGTATTACTACGGCTGTAGTTCGAGTTAACAGTCAGTGTGATGTCTTTAGAGAGTTTATGATCAATGTTTGCACGAATTGACTGACGCTCAAAACCTGTTCTTCTAACCGTACCACCTTCATCGGTCATAGATCCTGAAATAAAGAACTTGGTTTTCTCATCACCACCACGAAGACTTAAACGGCT
>JBDKEH010000135.1:0-6081 GCA_039795345.1 Bacteroidota bacterium | reverse complement strand
CTCCTGCTCCGGTAGCGGCACCTGCCCCAGCACCGGCTTCGGCTGCTGCACCTGCTGCACCCGCTCCTGCACCTAAAGCAGATAATCTTATTACGATCAAGAGCCCTATGATCGGTACGTTCTATCGCAGACCTTCTCCTGATAAGCCAATGCTGGCGGATGTAGGTACTGAGATCGCACCGGGAAAAGTGGTATGTATCATTGAAGCAATGAAGCTGTTTAATGAGATTGAAAGTGAGATCAGCGGAACCATCGTTAAAGTATTGGTGGATGACGCAAGTCCGGTTGAGTATGATCAACCTTTGTTCTTGGTAGAGCCTAAGTAATTTGAAAATGCGGCAATTCTTTTCGCATAAGCGGGAAGAACATGAACAGAAACTAACAAGCTGTTCGGTATTACAATTTTCAATCCGCCTTAGGCGGATCAAATCTTCAAATTAACTACATGTTCAAGAAAATATTGATTGCCAACAGGGGAGAGATTGCACTTCGTGTAATTCGTACCTGTCGTGAGATGGGGATCAAAACAGTAGCCGTTTATTCTACAGCAGATAAAGACAGTTTGCATGTGAAATTTGCGGATGAAGCTGTTTGTATTGGAAAACCCCATGGAGTTGATTCTTATTTGAATATCCCACATATCATGGCTGCGGCTGAAATTACCAATGCCGATGCGATACACCCGGGTTATGGTTTTCTGGCAGAAAATGCTCGTTTTTCTCAGATCTGTGCCGATCATGGCATCAAATTCATTGGTCCCACACCTGAGATGATCAATAAAATGGGTGATAAGATCACGGCAAAAGAAACTATGATCAAAGCCGGTGTTCCGGTAGTACCGGGTGGGGAAGGATTATTGGAGAGTGTGGAAGAAGCCAAAAAACTTGCAAAAGAAATCGGCTATCCTGTTATCCTCAAAGCAACTGCCGGTGGTGGTGGTAAGGGGATGCGTGTTGTGAACGAAGAAAGTGAATTAGAAAGAGCCTATACCACTGCAAGAACAGAAGCTGCTGCTGCATTCAAAAACGATGGCGTTTACATGGAGAAATTTGTGGAAGAGCCTCGTCACATTGAGATTCAGGTAGCAGGAGACCAATATGGTACTGTTTGTCACATGAGTGAACGTGATTGTTCTATTCAACGTCGTCACCAAAAACTGGTTGAAGAATCTCCTTCACCATTTATGACTCCGGAGCTTCGTAAAAAAATGGGTGAAGCCGCTTGTAAAGCTGCAGCTGCCATCAATTATGAAAGTGTAGGAACCATTGAATTCCTGGTTGATAAACATCGCAACTTCTACTTCATGGAAATGAATACTCGTATCCAAGTAGAACATTGTGTTACGGAAGAAGTGATCAATTTTGATCTGATCAAAGAACAGATCAAAATTGCCATGGGCGAGAAGATCAGCGGAAGAAACTATGAACCTCAAATGCATGCGATCGAATGTCGTATCAACGCAGAAGATCCATACAATGATTTCAGACCTTCTCCCGGTAAGATCACGGTGTTACATACGCCCGGTGGACATGGTGTTCGTGTAGACAGTCACGTATATGCAGGTTATGTGATTCCTCCTTATTATGATTCCATGATCGGTAAGCTGATCACCATCGCACAAACGCGTGAAGAAGCAATTGATACCATGTATCGTGCACTCAGCGAGTATGTGATCGAAGGAGTGAAAACAACGATCCCATTCCACTTACAATTGATGCAAAATGAGGATTTTAGGAAAGGTAATTTCACCACTAAATTCCTAGAGACCTTTAAAATGAAATAATAATTGATCTTTGATCATATGTTAAAGCCCCTACAAAATTGTTGGGGCTTTATTATTTTAGAGAATTAGGGTGTGCATTTTTTTGGGTTCTGTATCTACAATAATATCATCTAAAATCATCTCTATGAAATTTTATCTCATCGGATGGCTAATACTATCAATTAGTTGTTCTTCTTCTGCACCCAATAAAGATCAAACAAAACAACATAGCCTACAAGAAAATCATCATTGGCAAAAAATACTTGATAGCGCCGCCTGGCGGAAGAACTATAATTTTCAAATGTTTAGTCTGCGTGATACCTTATGGACATTCCATCCCGATGCTAATTGGTATTCGGTTGATGACGGACAATATTGGACAAAATCATCCTTGTCCAATGTGATCAAGAACCATGCTTTTCTGGATTATGTTTTATTCAAAGGACACATATATGGACTTGGATATTTTGAAGGCAATATCGAAAGATACTCATTCAAACCTACGATCTATCGGACCTCTGATATGCTTACATGGCAAACGCTTGCAGCTGAGTCTAATTTGCCTAAACGATTTTTTTATCATCCCTTTGTTTTTCAAAATAAACTATGGATCATCGGTGGGGAAGATCAACAACAACAATATGCCGATATTTGGAATAGCGAGGATGGCGTTCATTGGATTAAACAAAAAGATCAGCTTGATTTTGGTAAAAGAAGCGGTAGCTCAATCGTTCAACTAAACGGCAAATTATTTTTACTGAACAATGATGTGTGGAGCTCTTCTGATGGGATCAACTGGACAAAAGAAACGGATGAAATTGTAAAGGGTGAACAAATTTTTGGATACACGGCGGTTGTTCATGAAAACAAAATTTGGTTATTGGGTTGTAACAGAAATGGACAATTTTCAAGTCAGGTATTGGTAAGTGGTGATGGAAAGAATTGGCAGGGTATGGATGCACCTTGGTCTCCGAGAGGTGGTATTGCTGCAACAGTTCATCGTAACAAAATTTTTATGACAGGGGGAAAGTATGGTGGTACACCTGAGCATACAGAATTTATTTACAGCAATGATCTTTGGGTATTTGGTAAGAATTAAAAATCGATAATGAACTATATTCGAGAAAAAAGTATGCGTCACTTTGCAATTTGTTTCTTTGTTGTTTCTTTATTCTGTTACGGATGTTTGAACAAACATTCTGTAAAGTCTCATGAAGGTTATATCCAAGTGAAAGGAGGACGAGTTTGGTATCGCGTTTTCGGTGAAGGAACCGGTACGCCTATAATGATGCTACATGGTGGTCCTGGAGGAACCAGCCGTTCTTTTTATCAGTTTGAAGAGATTGGAAAAGATCGTCCGATCATCATCTTTGATCAATTAGGCGGCGGTAGATCTGATTATCATACAGATTCTACTTTGCTTACCGTAGATAATTTTGTGGAACAAGTAGAAGCAGTAAGAAAAGAATTGAATTTGAGTTCCTTTTATTTACATGGGCATTCATGGGGAACTGCATTGGCATTAGAGTATTATCTCAAATACCCACAAGCTGTAAAAGCGATTTCTTTCAATAGTCCTTATTTTGGTACAAAAGTCTGGAAGGCAGATGCAGATACATTGATTGCGTCTTTGCCTGATTCTATTCAACAATACATCAAAAAAGGCGAGGAAACACAAGTATTTGATTCTCCTGAATACCAACGCGCAAATGCTTTTTTTGCTAAAAATTTCGGACTAAGAACAGAACGTAAAAAAAGTGAACTCGATACTGCAGAAGCAAAGAGTAATAAGTTTATTTATCGCCACATGTGGGGGCCTACTGAATTTACTGCAACAGGAACTTTGTTGAATTATGATCGTATAGAAAGTTTGCGTAGTATTAAAGTGCCTGTACTTTTTATTACAGGACAATTTGATGAAGCAAGACCACAAACCGTTCAACGTTTCCAACAAATGGTGCCGGGTGCAAAGTTTGCTGTAATACCTAATGCAGGTCATTCAACCATGCATGATAATAAAGAGGAGAACATCAAAGTACTGAAAGCATTTCTTGCTGAAGTAGAATAAAATTAGCCACAGATGCAAAGATTACTACTCAAGCTAATCTGTGCATCTGTGGCTAAAGTTAATAAGGGGATACTTATCTTCCACCACCTCTACCGCCGCCTGGACGAGCAGAAAATAATTCCATTACTTTCTTAACCTGTTCTTCAGGGATACCGGCTTTCGCCATTCTTTTAGCTCTAGCTTCACTCCACTCTTTCATTTTAGCTTGTCTTTCTTCCGGACTCATATCTCTTAGATTTGCGCCGGCCATAATAGAGCGATCCATCATGATGGCGATCACAGAGTCTGTGTGCACAGGTGAAAGTCCAACCGGCTGCAGTCTTTCTTTCATCATAGCGATGCGTTCTTCAGGTGTCATCTGCTGTCCGCCGCCGCCTTGTGCCATTGCAGCAGTACTGATCAGCACAACGGCTAATAATCCAATTACTTTTTTCATGGTTGTGAGTTTAGTTTTTTATAGGACAGAAAGTTATTGTTTAGGTTTATTCTGTAAAAGAGATTTTCGGTGAATGGTGAATAGTGCGTGGTGAATGGGGGAGTAGTCCATGGTCGATAGTCTATGGTCCATAGTTTATAGAAGAAATATGATATTGATTTCACTTCCTCCCATGGACTATGGACTATCGACCATGGACCATAAAAAGCCCCGCACCGGGAACGGTACAGGGCTATGATTGCTCAAGTCAAAAAAGAACGATTATCTTAAAAACAACATCTCGCGATATTTTGGCAATGTCCATTTTTCATCATCTACCAAATGTTCGAGTTTGTCCACATGATAACGGATCTCATCGAAATAGGTTGATTTAATGGACTCATAAGCGATGGCTTTTTCACGAGAGTGTTCAATATTGTTGGCCACTTTACGTGCTTCTACCATAGCGTTTACTTTATCATGAATCACTTGGATATGCTCGCTCACTTCTTTTAGAATATTCAACTGGCTTTTGTAAGACGCTTCTCCTAATCCGGCAGACTTCAAGCCATTCACATTGGTCAATAATTCATTCTGATAAGTAATTGCTGCAGGAATGATATGATTGATAGCCAGATCACCCATTACTCTTGCTTCGATCTGTACTTTCTTAATATATTTCTCGAGTTCGATTTCATGACGAGCTTCCAATTCAACATGAGTGTACACACCATTATTTTCGAACAGTTTTTTAGCCTTATCAGTTACAAAAGCATCCAATGCCACAGGTGTGGTTTTCAGGTTAGGTAAGCCTCTGCGTTCGGCTTCTTTATGCCATTCATCGCTGTAGCCATCACCTTCAAACAATACATTTTTACTTTCAACAATGTATTTCTGGATTACTTGCATGATAGCGATCTCTTTTTTATCACCTTTCTCGATCAATGCATCTACATCTGATTTGAATTTCTTCAAAGTATCAGCCATGATCGTGTTCAGTACAGTCATTGAAATAGCACAGTTGGCAGAAGAACCTACCGCGCGGAATTCAAACTTATTACCGGTGAATGCAAATGGAGAGGTTCTATTACGATCTGTATTATCAAGTAATAACTCAGGAATGCTGCGGTGTAGATCCAGTTTCAATATTGCTTCATCCTGCTCATCGAATTTTGTGCTAACACGTGTTTCAATATCTGATAAAACTTTAGCAAGGTATTGTCCAACGAAAACAGAAATGATCGCCGGAGGTGCTTCATTGGCTCCTAAACGGTGATCGTTTGGTGCAGAAGCAATAGCAGCGCGCATAATATCCGCATAATCATGAACGGCTTTGATCGTGTTCACGAAGAAAGTCAGGAACATGAGATTGGTCTTTGGTGTTTTACCGGGTGCCAATAAATTTACACCGGTATCGGTAGCCATGCTCCAGTTGTTATGCTTACCACTACCATTGATACCTGCAAATGGTTTTTCATGTAACAACACTACCAGCTTATGACGCTTGGCAACACGTGTCATCACATCCATTAATAAAGTATTGTGGTCAACTGCAATATTTACTTCTTCGAAAATAGGTGCACACTCAAATTGAGCAGGTGCTACTTCATTGTGACGAGTACGCAAAGGAATCCCCAGCTTATAAGACTCTTGCTCGAAGTCGCGCATAAATGCATATACACGTTCAGGAATTGATCCGAAATAATGATCTTCCAATTGCTGTCCTTTAGCAGGTGCAGCACCAAAAACGGTACGTCCGCACTGGATCAAATCCGGACGGGCAGTAGCCAGTGCTTCATCGATCACAAAATATTCTTGTTCCCATCCGAGGGTAGG
>JBDKEH010000023.1:0-7562 GCA_039795345.1 Bacteroidota bacterium | reverse complement strand
GGTCAAACTGCCAAAACCATCAACTTACAAATGAAGGAAGATGCCAAAAAAGGCTATTTCGGTAAAATAGAAGCCGGTACTGATTTTGATCGTTATCGCTATGGTAAGGGGATGTTGAATGCATTCAAAGGCAAGAGAAAGTTTGCGGCTTTTATCACCAACGACAATACCAAATTTGAATCATTGAACTGGAATGAAAGAAACAATTATGGTGGAGGCTCTGATAATATGATGGTGATGGATGATGGAGGTATCGCAATTTTTGACGGTGGTGATGATTTCAGCTATGGACAAGGTTTACCGACTTCTACAACAGGTGGATTATTGTTCAGTAATAAATGGAACCAAGACAAACACAATATCAATAACTCCTATCAATACAATAACCTGAATGTACGTGGTAGAAACAGAACCAGTACACAAACGATCTTACCGGATACGACTTTCTTCAATACGCAGGATCAGAATTTTGTGAGTGATAGAAGACGTAATCGTATCACAAGTAAGTATGAGGTGAAACTTGATTCTACCAGTACTTTGAAAATGACACTAACAGGTTCAATCATCAACAACAGAAACGCCAACAGCTTTTTAGGAAAAGCCATCAGTGAAGAAGGACAACTCATCAACCAATCTGATCGTACCACTACAAATGATGGTGAAGATAGAAATCTATTAGGCTCTTTACAGTGGCAAAAACGTTTAAAGAAAAAAGGGAGAACTATTTCTTTCAACGGAGACTTCTCGATCATGAATAAAAAGAATGATGGATTTTTATTTGCAAAGAATGATTTCTATGATAAGAACGGACTATTGGTTCGTCAGGATAATCTGGATCAATTTAAAACCAATACAGAAGATCTATCCGGTGTGAATGGTCGTCTTGCCTATACCGAACCCCTTTGGAAAAATACCTTCCTCGAATTGAATTATCGTTTTTCACTCAATAGAAATGATGCTGAGAGAAATACTTTAGAACGTACTGCACCGGGTGGTAAATATGAAAACATTGTTGATACGCTTAGCAATCATTTTATTTACAACAATAACAATCATACGGGTGGTTTTACCTTCCGTTTGAATGAAAAGAAATACAGTATCTCTTTTGGTAGTTCTTTAGGATCCGCCAGATTTAATTTAGACGATGTGAATACCGGCGCCAAACGCAGCATTCAGTTTACCAACTTCTTACCTACTGTAGGTATCACTTTCAATCCCAAAAAACAAACCAGACTGAGACTGAACTATAGCGGCAACACAAGGAATCCTACACTGCAACAAATTCAACCATTCATTGATAATATCGATCCATTAAACATCACGATTGGTAATCCGAATTTGAAACAGGAGTTTAGGCACAATATCAATTTAAACTTCAGTGATTACAAAGTATTGAAGAGTAAGAACCTTTATTTTGGCGCCAACTTTACCACCACCAATAATGCGATCACCAATTCTAACTTCATCGATAGTTTAGGTAGAAGAGTGAACCAGGCAATCAATGTAAATGGTAACTATTCAGGAAACTTATGGAGTAATTATGGATTTGATGTCTTCCCTTCTTATAACTTGAGTTTTGGCTTTAGTCCAACGATCAGCAGATTTGTGAATCGTGTGAATGGTCGTGAAAACGTGAGTACCAATAACAATCTACGCTTCAGTGTTAACCTGGGTCACTGGACAGAGAAAACGTTGAGTTTTTACACCAGTTTCTCTGCAACACACAATCAATCAAAATCATCGATTCGTCCAAACGTGATTACGAAGTTCTGGTCATACAATGGTTATGCAGATATGACTTTGAAGTTACCTGCTAAATTCTTCTTCCAATTGGATGCACAAATCACTATGTATCAAAAAACACCGCAGTTTGCTAACAATAGCAATGTATACATCGTCAACAGTAACTTGAAGAAAACCTTTGGTAAAGCTGATAAACTGGAAATGAAAGTATCGATCAACGATATTTTCAATAACAACCAGAATATCCGAAGAAATATCAGTACCAACTTCATTACTGAAACCATTCAGCAGAATATCCAACGCTTTTGGTTGTTTACGATTGCTTATAATTTCAGCAAAAACGGTAAACCTACACAAGGATTCTAAAAGATTGAACCATGAAAAAGTTAATAACCTTATTATTCATATTTGCTTGCTTGAACAGCTTTTCACAAGCGAGATTCATCAGTGCAGGCAGAATCGAATTTGAAAGAAAATACAACCAACACAGTCAGTTTGAAGGACAAGAGGAAGGCATTTGGGTAGCTGAAATGAAAAAAAACTATCCGAAAATGGTGACCGACTTCTATGAGCTGAAATTCAACCAGGAAAAATCTGTTTATAAACTCATGAAAGAAAACCCGGATAACAAATACTTGTGGTTGGGTAAACCTAATGAATCAGATGTAGCTGTAAAAGACTTGGCAAAAGGAACTTTATCGATACAAAGAGATGTATTTGAACAAACTTATATTATACAAGATAGTCTTCGTCAGTTGGAATGGCGTATCACGGATGAAACCAGAACCATTGCCGGATTTGAATGTAAAAAAGCTGTAACTCGTATTTGCGATTCTGTGTATGTGGTCGCATTTTATACCGATCAAATCCTAGTGAACAGTGGACCTGAAAGCTTCAGTGGTTTACCCGGTATGATTTTAGGATTAGCAGTACCCAGATTACACACCACTTGGTTTGCAACAAAAGTGGAACTGATTGAACCCACCCCCGCACAACTCTCTCCCACGCAAAAAGGAAAGAAAGCTACCTGGCAGCAAGTATCTGCAGACTTGAACAAGGCCATGAAAGATTGGGGGCGTGGTGCTGATAAAATTTTGTGGAACGCTTTATTATGATGTTAATGTAGTTGCGACTGTCCAAAGGACTCTGGAGGAGAAGGCACAGAAGAGCACTGAACCGTTTATTTCTATGTTCCTCTGTGCCTTCAGTGGCAATAAATTATTGATTCGCTCTCATTCTCTTCGGTCCATACCATAACCAAAATCCGGTAATAGTAAAGAGCAATAAAGCCAATCCCATAATGGTCGTATAAACCAACTTAAAAGTACCGGAAGGAATATGCAGGTAATGATCTACAAGAGAACCATCATGAATCTTCTCAATATAATCTGCTCTTCTTTTTTCGATATGTAATAAGCCACCTGTAGCAGCATCTATTTGCACCGCAGTGAAATGATCGGTAAATAAAAATTTGACCATTCCCTTTTCCGGTCTGAAATCAATGCGTTCGATGGTGGTTGATAAAGAACTATCAAATTGTTTTAAATAATGAGTTGCCTGATGACTCAAACTATCTACCGATAACCAATCTTTAGAGATGGTTGAACTTCCTTTATATGATTTTGCCAAAAGCAGTCCACTACTATTCTTCTTCCACCCCAACAATAATCCGGTAACGGCCACCACAAAAAAGAAGACAAACAATAATGCGCCTGTAAGCCTATGAATTTTTCTGAATATCCTTAAAACCTTGGCTTGTTCCTGCCGCTTCGTAACATGATCTGACATGATCGCAATTTTTTCTGAAACGCTAAATATATCCAATATCAAGAAATCTAAGCCCTATTTTATCTGATCGGATGAATAACCATTTGCTTTACAAATCAAAAATTATAGTGTACCGGCAGCAATCATAAGATAGTAGCAGTGCGTTATGATTCAACAGATTTTTCTTTCTTCACCCCCATCATTCCTCCCATCATGATCAATGCTGTTAATACGATCACTTGAATAATGAGTGAATTGTCAACCATAGGTATTCTGTCTTCAGGTAATATGGAGAGGAATAAAAGAATCGTGATCAATCCTCTGGGTGCGATAAACAATAAAGGGAAAAGAGGCAGCCCCGATAGTTTCAACTGAATGGCTCTGATCAAAAAGATCGCGGCCACCACAATACCAGCCCACAACAATGTTTGCAGGTTAATCAGGTCTGCTGTTTCCAACAGGTAACCAAATAGGATGAAAAAGAAAGTCCGAATCACAAAAGCTGCTTCGGTAGCTATTTCTCTGAACTTGTGTACTTCTTTATCCAAACTATCAGGCTTCAGTAACGCTATCCATTTGTATTTTTTGAGTGCATCCAGATTGCCTAGAAAAATTCCAAACAAAAGAATGAATAATAAGGATGGTAGATGATAGATCTTAGAAACGGTGTAAATGAGAATCAACATCACCATGATGGGGATGAATTTGATGTGATGATTGATTCTACCTAACAAATAAGACAATCCAACAGTTGCAAAGAAAGAAACGATCAATATCAGTAATAGTTGCCATCCAAATTCAAAGAATGCTTGCCCGTCAATAACGGCATTCAAAGCAACAAAGTTGAAAAAGATTACACCCACGATATCTGACAAACTACTTTCATAAGTCACGAATTCACGATCATAGGTTTTCAGGTTTTTTGCAGTAGGTATGGCAATCGCACTGCTGATCACCGCTAAGGGAATCACATTCACAAGACTTTGCTTGAATCCATAACCACTATAATAACTCAATAAGGCAGCAAGCAGTAATCCAACAGCCAGAATAGGAAAGAAAGAAACAAAAAATGCTTTCTTCACCATGGGTAACTTCGACTTATCCAATTCTAATTCCAAGGAGCCTTCTAATACGATGAGGATGAGTCCAACCGTACCTAAAATGGGTAGTAATGAAGAAAGATCCGGTACGACAACATTAAAAAAGACGGTTAGCTGTTTGATGATCCAGCCTAAGAGCAACAATAAAATTACAGAAGGTATTCTTGTTTTAGCAGAACTCAGATCAAATAAGTATGCCAATAAAATAAGAATGCATAGCGTAATGATAATGGATGTGGTCATACTTGCAATATAAGAATTACATATTGTTTTTTATAGAAGTATATCTTAATAGATTCATAAGTTGTCTAGGTAAATAATCTTGCTACTATTCTCAACTCATATTGCTCTTGGGCCGCATGGCCCCGTCCCTGTTTCAGGGCTGCATTGGCCTCTGATCAGATTCGCTGCGCGCAATCTGATCTGTCTTCGCTACGCTTGACACCGACCCCAATGAGGCCCTTCCACAGGGACTGATGAAAAATTATTTTTCTTGACCTGTTAATAAACTAAAAGGCAATTTAGATTGCTTCATGCAGGCTGTATCAAATCCCAGAGATTACCGTATAAGTCTTTGAACACCGCTACAGTGCCATAGGATTCTTTTTGGGGAGGCCTTACAAATTCTACGCCCCTATTGGTGTATAAATTAAAATCACGTTCGAAGTCATCGGTGTATAAAAAGAGGAATACACGTCCTCCGGTTTGATTGCCGATGTATTGTTCTTGTATGGAGCCATCTGCTTTTGCTAGTAACAAGGATGCATTTGATCCATTGGGTGCTACCCTTACCCATCGTTTTGTTTCAGTGAGTTGGGTGTCTTCTAATAGTGTAAAGCCCAACACATCTACATAGAAACGAATCGCTTCATCATAATCTTTCACTACTAAACTGATATGTGCAATTTGCTGTGCCAATCTTTTATTTCGATAATTCAATGATCATGGTTCCATTGGCAGCTACTTCAAAGTTGTCACCCACTTGAGTTCCGGAAATAATATCTTTCCCTTTAGAGAATCCCTTCGTGCGTTCACTGTAATCAACCAACGACAATTTTTTAGCAGAAGAAGATGTATTGATGACACACATTACTGTTTGCTGATCGTCGTATCGGAAGTACACATAAAGTCCATCTGAAGGAAGGAATTGCATGGTTTTTCCTGTGGTCAATGCAGTAGATGTTTTACGATACTGCGCAATGGTTTTTACATAATCAAATGCTTGCTGTTCTGCGGCCGTTCTTCCTTGTGTAGTAAACTTATTCTCAGTATCACCCTGAAAGCCTCCGGGAAAATCCAATCGCACCATTGCATCACTAGGATTTTTGTAGTTCTTCATCAGGATCTCCGTTCCATAATACAACTGAGGAATTCCTCTTAAAGTGAGGAGCAATGCAATTCCTTGTCTGTATCGATTCATGTCTTCATTCACCACAGATAAGAAACGATCCATATCATGATTATCCAAGAAGATGCAGTTGTTCTTCGGCTCTTGGTATAAAATATCCTGCGCCAATGTCATGTAGAGTTTGTTCACGCCTTCGGTCCATCCAAAAGGCTGATTCAATGCTGCCATAATAGCGCTGTTCAATGGGAAATCTGTAACACCTTCTGCATTGTGACGGAAAGCAACATCCATATTGTTTCTAGTAAAATAAGCGCTACCGGTAACGGTGTTCGTCCAAGCCTCCCCGAAGATGGTGAGTTTTGGATACTCTCTCAATAAAGCATCATTGATGCGATTGAGAAATGGTTCATCACAATATTTGTACGTATCTACTCTCCATCCATCTACACCAAATTCCTCGGTACTCCAGATCGCGTGCTGAATTAAAAAATTAGCAACGAATGGATTGCGTTGATTGACATCCGGCAGGTGTGGTACAAACCAACCATCGAGCATTTGCTTTTTATCTTTTTCACTGGCATATCTTCCAAACAAAGCTTCATCACGGTGATTGCTGCCGGTGTACTTGTCCCAACGATTCACCCAATCAGGTGAAGGTGGATCCATTGCCATCCAATGATGTGAACCGATATGATTGTACACTGCATCCTGAATTAGTTTCATTCCGTTGGCATGCAATGCCTCTGAAAGTTCTTTGTAACTGTTATTCCCGCCCAAACGAGGATCTACTTTATAATGATCTGTAAACCAGTAGCCATGATAGCCGCTCATCATGCCCGCCGCTTCTTTATTCAGTGGCATATTGTTTTCAATCACGGGTGTCATCCAAAGAGAGGTAACACCCAACTCTTTCATGTAGGCGATATGGTTTTGAATACCTTTTAAATCGCCGCCATGTCTTTTTAAAACATCTTTCCGATCGCTAACATTATCATGCATATCCGTAAACTGATCATTGGATGGATCACCATTACTAAAGCGATCAGGCATGATCAAGTAGATGAGATCCTTGGAAGTAACACCTTGTGCAAACTTGGTTCCTCTTCCCTCTCTTCTTTTTTTAAGCGCCCAGGTATATGTTGTTGCTTTTTTATTGGTAGTTGCTATGATGGATACATTGCCGGGTTGCGCTGATTTATTGATGGATAAATCCAACACCAAGTATTTACCATTGCTAAAACGATGGGTGCGTAATAAACTTACTCCCGGATATTGTACTCGAACAGTAGAGAGATAGAATTTACTGTCTTCACTTTTTAAGATCAATTGCACACGATCTGTGTTCATACCTGCAAACCAATGTGTGGGATACATACTTAGTTCCTGTGCATGTACCAATAAGATCATCCAAACTGCTAATAGTGTACTGAATAGCTTTTTCATAATATTTAATCATGAGCGTTGTGTTGATCGCAACACGTCGCTGTTTATAATTTTTTACTCCCGGGCCGTATGGCCCCGTCCCTGTTTCAGGGCTGCATTGGCCTCTGATCAGATCCGCTGCGCGGGATCTGATCTGTCTTCGCTGCGCTTGACACCGACCC
>JBDKEH010000134.1:0-13681 GCA_039795345.1 Bacteroidota bacterium | reverse complement strand
CTTTTAACCGCGCTAACTGAACATCGGCTTGTCCCGCTAATTCGGCAAAAGCTTCACGGGATTGTTTGCTAGGTGGATTTTGTCCACTTGATGCTACGCCATACAATCCTGCAATTTTATCATTCAAGCGGATAGGATAATTCAATACATCTTGTCCACTCTTCGCTTTTGTTTGGTACAATGCTTCTTCAACAGCAGTGATCTTTTTATTGATACTATCTGCGAAAGATTTGATCTCTTTGTTACCATCCAATCGGCTTGTAAAATCATTCATCTGTGAACGTAATGCACGAATATTTTTGATCGCTTTTTGAATCTCACTGAACTTATCACGCACTTGCAATAAGAAAGTCAACTGTTCATCATACTCAGCTTCTGTAGTTGCGAAATTTGGATTGGGTTTGATCACAAATGGAACATCTACAGAGTCTTTACCGTAACGGAAACGAGCAGTGTACTTACCGGGTGATGCTTTGGCTGATCCAATACCACCATTCCAAAGAATCAATCCATCCAAACGTTCTGCGGGAGGATACTGCATATCCCATTCAAATTGATTCATACCATTTTCAAAATCAATTTTATCTGCCGCCTCCCTTGCATTCTTACTGAATGTGCGGATAGGTTTAGATTGTTTATCAAATACAGTGATTGAAACTCTAGAGCTATCGGTTGCTCCTTTTAGATAATAATTAAATACTACACCTGAAGGTGGATTCATGCCCATATTAGCAGCAACACCACCAAAATTCCTTCTTCCTCTACCTGCGCTTTCTGTACGATATACAGGGTTCACATCAAATACATGGATATTTTTATCCAATATAGTTGGATTCATTTGCTGAACAATACTCAAATCATCCAACACCCAGAAAGCACGACCTTGTGTAGCAACAATCAGATCGTTTTCTTTGATGGTAAGATCTGTGATTGGCGTCTCAGGTAAATTCAGTTGAAACTTTTTCCAATTTGCTCCATCATCATAACTGATGTACATACCGTATTCTGTTCCCGCATACAATAATCCCGGACGTTTTTTATCTGCACGCATGGCACGTGTGAAATGCATCTTATCAATACCATTGGTGATTTTTTTCCAGGTCTTACCGTAATCTTCTGTTTTAAAAATGTAGGGAGCAAAATCATCCAGTTTATATTTTGTTCCTACCACATAAGCAGTTCCTTTTTTAAATGGATCCGTTTCAATACAATTCCACATCATCCATTTACCAGCTTCTGTTGGTGTAACATTCTCCCAATTCTTTCCACCATCTTTACTGACATGTAGCAAGCCATCATCACTACCAGCCCATAACAAATCCTTCTCAAGCACTGATTCTGCAGCCGTGAAAATGGTACAATAATATTCCACTGATGTATTGTCTTTGGTAATTGGACCACCACTGGAAGCCTGACGTGATTTATCATTGGTCGTTAAATCAGGACTAATGATCTCCCAACTCTGACCTTCATTTTCTGAAACAAACAAATGATTACCCGCTGTATACAATCGCTTGGGGTTATGCGGAGAGAAGAAAATCGGGAAGTTCCATTGAAAACGATATTTCAATACATCTGCACCTGATCCCATTGGATTATCCGGCCAAACATTGATGGCACGATTCTCTCCGGTTCTGTGATCCAATCTTGCCAAATAACCACCATAGTTACCACCATATACAACATCCGGATTTAAAGGATC
The DNA here is from genome assembly GCA_039795345.1 of Bacteroidota bacterium. GTDB lineage: Bacteria > Bacteroidota > Bacteroidia > Chitinophagales > Chitinophagaceae > Sediminibacterium. Next base: position 11,979 of record JBDKEH010000134.1, on the reverse strand, counting down.
CGCAACTACATAACCACTTTCTGAACCTGCAGTTACTTCCCAATCACGATCAGTGATACCTGCACCTGCAGTTCTGCTTCTCATTCTGATAGTAGAATTATCTTGTTGTGCACCTAATATTCTATAAGGATGCGCATTATCAGTTGATACACGATAGAATTGTCCGGTAGGCTGATTATCCATCGTACTCCAATTCTCTCCTCCATCAAAGCTTACTTGTCCACCACCATCATCGGCTACAACCATTCTGTTTCCATTCTCAGGATCGATCCAAAGATCATGATGATCACTGTGTGGTGTTCTTACACTTTGAAAAGTTCTTCCACCGTCGCGACTACGCATGAATCCAACATTCAATGCATACACTAAATTTTCATTTTTCGGATCTACAAATACTTTACTATAATACCATGCACGCTGACGAATATTATTATCACTGCTGGTCAATGTCCAGCTTTCGCCGCCATCATTACTGGTGTACAATCCTCCATTTGCATTTTCAATGATCGCATACACTTTATCAGTATTGGAAGGTGCCACCGCTACACCCACAATACCCCAAGTGCCTTTAGGCATCCCTTTAGCAGTGCTGATATTGGTCCATGTTTCGCCACCATCAACACTTTTATACAATCCACTTCCTTCTCCACCACTTTCTAAACTATGTGGTGTTCTGATCAATCGCCACATACCGGCATATAATACATTGGGATTACCAGGCTCCATCACCAGATCAGAGGAACCTGTTAGATTATTGACATACAATACTTTTTTCCAAGTCTTACCGCCATCTGTTGTTTTGAATACCCCTCTCTCTTCATTTGGACCAAAAAGATGTCCGAGCGCTGCTACCCAAACTGTATTTGGATCACGTGGGTGTATCACAATGCGAATGATATGTCTACCTTCTTTGAGACCTATATTTTTCCAAGTACGACCACCATCATCACTTCTCCACATACCGTTCAATCCTTCTGCCACATTACCTCGTACGGTATTCTCACCTTCTCCTACATAAATAATATTTTCATCGGTAGGAGCTACAGCGATAGCACCGATATTACCACCGAGATATTTGTCACCAATATTTTTCCAGTTACTACCACCATCGGTTGTTTTCCACAAACCACCACCCGTTGCACCAAAATAGAAGGTGGTTTTATTCTTAAAACTACCGGCTACCGCAGCACTACGGCCACCACGAAATGGACCTGCAAGACGGTATTTTAGTTTTGAAAAAAGAGTGGTAGTGGGATCTGTTACAACAGCAGGCGTTGTTGTTGTCTTTTTAGCATCTTGTTTTTGTGCCTGTATACCCGTTACAAGCACCGTAACTGCGCAAAGCAGTAGGATTGTTTTTTTCATATGCAGTATTGAATTGGAAATGGAATTTACGAAAGAAAAGGGAGAATGGTCCATAGTTGATAGTCCATGGTCTATGGACTATCAACTATTTTACCTTGTACCACACTTCGTCCACAGGTTCATTCATTTTGATATCAAGGTGCTCAATCACTGTTTCTACCGGTCCTATATTGATGATCTGTTTCATGGGGAATTGAATACCTGCAATGTCTTTGTAACTATTGTATAAAATAGATACTTTCAAACTACGTCTACCTCCTCCCATCATACGCATCATGCTTCCAAAACCTGTCAATGCTGCGGCCATTTCATCGGTAGCATCCACTTGTTGAACGAGATAATTGTTGGTATTGATATAAAAGACAGCACTCAAGCCATCCTTCATGGTTAGCTTCACTTTAAAACAATCTTCTTTATTGACTTTACTGGTGCCTTGTAATTCAGCAGTGTAGCCCTTTTTCACATAATCGATCAACATCGGGAAAGGACCTGCACAATCCAATTCATGTTGTTGTTTTCGAAGATCTTCATCAGCCATTTTAGAAATGGTTGGTCCCGAAGGCGTTGGTCCATCACCACCACCTCTTGGTCCACCGAAGTTGGGCATGGCCGGAATGAGTACATAGCCTGCAGTATCCGTCACCATCGTCCATGAATTTCCCATACCCATAATACCACCCATTTGTCTGCGGTATAACTTCCCCCTTTCACGAATACTATTCAAGCTGATATCAAAACTTTGATTCATCAGATTCATTTTCATTACACTTTCCATTTGTAAAGTCTTGATGGCTTTCAGTCTGTTTTTACCACCATTTACTTCTTCATATTTTGCCATCACTTCTTCTATTGTTTGTGAATAGGCAAAGCAGGTAGTAGTCATTAAGATTACTGATAGAAATATCTTTTTCATATATATCATTTCGCTGAAACGTAAACTTACTGAGACTTTACCGCTAAAGGATTTTTTGTACAATGATTTAGCAAAAGATTTGATGAGCGGGGGAATGGGGTTGATAGATGACAGTTGATAGTTGACAGGAAGAAGCATGTAAACTATAATCTACCCACTTTCTCTATCTTCGTCACATGAGTAGCAAGACTTCTTTTCAGGTTTCAGGCAAACTGGTTGACATACGTCATAAAAATATATACCCTGCTCATGTATGGGTCGAAAATGGAACCATTATTCGTATTGAAAAGACAGAAGAACCCACCCCGGATCAATATATTCTTCCCGGATTTGTAGACAGCCATGTTCACATTGAAAGTAGTATGCTTATTCCTTCTGAATTTGCAAGATTGGCTGTGGTCCATGGTACAGTAGGAACGGTAAGTGACCCCCATGAGATCGCTAACGTTTGTGGAGTAGCCGGCGTTGACTTTATGATTGATAATGGGAAGAAAGTTCCCTTCAAATTTAATTTTGGCGCCCCTAGTTGTGTGCCAGCTACTACGTTTGAAACAGCCGGTGCAATGATCGATAGTACTGCTGTTACTGCTCTTCTGGAAAGACCTGAGATTTTATACCTGAGTGAGATGATGAATTTTCCCGGTGTCTTACATCAGGATCCGGAAGTAATGAAAAAAATTGCTGCAGCACATCGTATGCGTAAACCTGTAGATGGACATGCACCAGGCTTACGTGGTGATGCTGCTAAAGCATATATCGAAGCGGGTATCTCAACAGACCATGAATGCTTTACATTAGAAGAAGCCGTTGACAAACTTCAACATGGCATGAAGATCATTATTCGTGAAGGAAGTGCAGCCAGAAATTTTGAAGCATTGATCGAATTAGTGGATGATCACCCAAATCATATCTTATTCTGCAGTGATGATAAGCATCCTGACAGTTTGGTAGCAGGACATATCAATGATCTCTGTGCCCGTGCTGTTTCGAAAGGTTTAGATGTATTCAATGTATTAAAAGCTGCATGCATCAATCCTGTATTACATTACCATTTACCGATCGGATTATTGAATGAAAATGATCCTGCAGATTTTATTGTAGTAAAAGACCTGACTCATTTTAAAGTATTGGAAACGTATATTGATGGAATACTTGTAGCAAAAGATGGAAAGACTTTGATTACATCAGTGCCTTCTACAATGATCAATCAATTTGATTGTAAGCCTGTAACTGTTGAAGATCTCAGTATACAAAAAGATCAATATCCCTCTGCAAATGGATTGATTCCTGTAATAGAAGCACTTGATGGACAATTGATCACCAATAGACTTGAATTACCGGGTAAAATTATGAATGATGAGTGGGTAAGCGATCCTGAGAAAGATATTTTGAAAATGGTGGTCGTAAACCGATATCATCAGGCACCGGTTGCCAAATGTTTTATTAAAAACTTTGGGTTTAAAAAAGGCGCCATTGCTTCATCAGTAGCACATGATAGTCACAATATTGTAGCTGTTGGTACAGATGATGTATCACTGGCAGCTGCCATCAATTTGGTAATCGCTGAAAAAGGTGGGGTAGGTTGTTATATCGACAAATCATCTTACCAAGTACTCGGACTTCCTGTTGCAGGATTGATGAGTACTTCAGATGGGTATGAAGTTGCCAATGCATATACTTCTATTGATGCCTTAGCAAAATCATTAGGATCAGCGCTTCAGGCCCCCTTCATGACCCTAAGTTTCATGGCACTATTGGTAATACCACATCTGAAACTGAGCGATAAAGGGTTATTCGATGGAGATCGCTTTGAGTTTGTATAACTTTTTGACCATTTCTAGATCCGAAACACCCTGTCAAGCTTGAAAAACTTAAATTTCAGATTCCAAGAGATAGATTTTAGTTTTGAAGCCTTCAATCCCATTATACCATGATCGTAAATCTTAGTGAGCAACATAGTCTTGTCAGCAACTGGGTATCAGAATTAAGAAATGTAGATATTCAGGGAGATCGTATGCGTTTCCGCAGAAATCTGGAACGTATCGGTGAAATCGCAGCTTATGAGATCAGTAAGCGCATGCCTTTTAAAGTCACAGAGATCCCAACTCCTCTTGGTATACATGAGAGTAAGTTATTAGAACAGCAGCCTGTTTTAGCTACCATTTTACGAGCAGGTTTACCGATGCATAATGGTATGCTCAACTATTTTGATCGGGCAGACAATGCTTTTGTTTCTGCTTATAGAAAACACCATAGAGATGGATCTTTCGAGATCAGTTTGGAATACATGAGTTGCCCGTCACTTGACAATCGTATTGTTATCATTAGCGATCCGATGCTTGCTACCGGGGCATCCATTGTTAAGACCATTCAGTATATGAAAGATGAGGGCACTCCTAAAGAGTTCCATGTAGTAGTAGCTATAGCCTGTACAGTAGGTATTGAGCTGATACACAGAGAATGCGGGGACGATATTCATATCTGGTGTGGAGATATTGATGATGAATTGACAGCAAAAGGATACATCGTTCCGGGTCTCGGAGATGCAGGTGATCTGGCTTTTGGAACTAAGAATCAGTCATAATGAATGCAGCGATCATGTCTATTTCATGGTCAATCAGTTGACGTTAAGGGCAACCTAATCTTTTAAATGAACGTATCTGTTTCAGCAAGATTATCCTAAATTAGTTCCCTTGTGAAAAAACTGATCCAAATATGCTGCTTGGGAATGATGTTGATGTTGACTAAACCTACATCAGCGCAAGATCCTAATTTTTCACAATTCTTCTCTTCACCTTTAACATTGAATCCTGCTTTTACAGGTAAGTTTTATGGAAGTTACCGTGTTGCAGGTAATTATCGCAATCAATGGCCAAGTATTGAAAAAGCATATACTACCGCAACAGCTTCCATTGATTTCCAAATCATGCAAGATAGAATTGCGTCTAATGATATCTGGGGAGTAGGATTCATGGGGTTAACCGATAACAGTGCCAATGGTGCTGTTAAATTTAATTATGCTTCTGTTGGTACAGCTTATCATAAAGGATTGGATGAAGAGGGATATCATCAACTCAGCGCAGGCTTTCAGTTGACCTATGCGAATATGCTAATCAATACCAATTTACTCAAATTCGAAGACCAGTTAACCAATGCGGGCTTTACAGGTGTAACTTCAGAAGTATTCAATACCGGTACTCTTAATTCAAAATATGTAGATATTAATGCCGGTATTTTATACAATGGCAATACCAATGACAGGAATAATTTTTACATGGGTGTGAGTATGTACCATATCAATAAACCCAAACAATCATTCACCGGAGCTGAATACTTATTGCCTACAAGAACCACTATTCATGCCGGTACTTATTTTCCAGTGGGCACTACTACAACACTGCATATGAGCGGTATGCAAATGTTTCAAGGCGGTACTTCCTCTACCATGTTAGGCGCAGCTTTGCAATTCAACGCCAATCCTGATGATATCAAAGCTACCAGTTTATATGTGGGTACTTGGATGAGATTGAAAGACGCCATCATACCCTATGTTGGTATTGAGTTTGATGATTTCAGAATCGGTGCCAGCTATGATTACAATTCTTCTCAACTAAGAACAGCTTCACAAAACAGAGGTGGTATAGAAATTTCTTTGATTTATATTAGAAGACCTTCTTCAGATAAAATCATCAACTGCCCTAAGTTTTAAACACTTGTTTGTTAAGCGGAGATTTGGTTACATGTGGATTTCCTTTCAAGATAAATCGATATGGCAATAAAGCATCTTCTGCTGCATAATCAACCCCAATTCGAGGTGTAGCGATAATGTTTGCCTTCGGAGTTTTCCAGCCATCATCTGCTATAAATAAAAATTGGTCTGAGAGTGCCGTTCCAGTATGAGCAACTTTAATATCCAGTGCTTTTGTGACATTACCCGGTCCTCTACCGATACTAGAGTCAAATCTTATCTTTTTGAACCGTTGCACCATTTGCTCTACACCATAGACCGGCTCTATCCCTCTTACCAAAACAGCATGTGGAACCGATGCTTCATTGGTAACCACATTAAATAAATGATGAATGCCATAGCAAAGATATACATAAGCAACCCCACCAGGCTCATACATCACCTGGGTTCTGCTTGTTAGTCTACCTCCATAGGCATGCGAGGCCTTATCAACAACACCATTATATGCTTCTGTTTCTACGATCCGGCCGGCTGTCAAAGTATTGTCAAAACAGGTCACCAATACCTTACCCAGAAGTTGTTTAGCTACATTGCATACATCCGTTTGTCTGTAAAAGTCTAGTGACAATTTGTTCTTGTAATAATCAGCCAAAGGTTTCACAGAATAAACATACTGAATACATTAACTTAGTGTATCAAAATCATCAGGGTGCTCAAGGAACTTATCATTGCCATACAATCCTATTCACAGGCTCACCAGTTTATCATTAAACATAAACTCTGGAAATGGATCCTGATTCCGGGACTATTGTATACCCTGCTTTTTTTAACCGGCATGTATTATTTTGGACAAACAGCAGGGGATTTCATTGAATGGATGGCCATGAAAACCGGTTTAAGAGGATGGATCGATCAGTTCTCGAATAGTTTTATTGGCTTTCTATTTGTTTTTGGAACAGCCCTATTATGGCTGATCATGATGTTACTCTATTTTTCTTTGTTTAAATTTTTATTTCTGATTATTGGCTCTCCGGTATTCGCATTTTTAAGTGAGAAAACTGCCTCCATCATCGAAGGCAAAGATTTCCCCTTCAGCTTTACCCAATTAGGAAAAGATATTTTGCGGGGTATCAAGCTGGCATTGAGAAATAGTGTGTGGCAAACTGTATATGTATTATCCATTCTACTATTGAGTCTAATACCATTGATCGGTTGGTTAACACCTATTCTTGCCGTTCTTGTTGAATGTTACTATTATGGCTTTTCAATGCTTGATTACAGCATGGAGCGACAAAAGAAAACCCCGGCAGAAAGTATTTTTTATATCGGCAACCATAAAGGACTTGCCATTGGCAATGGTTTTATTTTTTACCTGATGCATATGCTTCCGATCATTGGTTGGATACTTGCCCCTTCATATGCAGTCGTTGCTGCAACACTCAGCACCTATCCCAATAGTTCAAAGAAATAATATGCAGTTCGGAAAGTTATACCTCATCCCTACCGTTTTATATGAAGATGCTACTGAAACAATTCCACCTTACATTCTCGATGCCGTAAAAGATTGTTCTGTTTTTTTTGTAGAACAGGAAAAAACTGCCAGACGTTTTTTAAAAAAAATATGGAGAGAGATGATCATTGACGACTATCAATGGTTTGCTATTCATAAAGCAGAATCAGAAGTAAGAAATTCGTTGCTCCAGTTATTGAAAGAAGGAAAAAATATTGGCATCATCAGTGAAGCCGGTTGCCCGGGTATTGCTGATCCCGGACAAATTTTAGTAGAAGCAGCACAGAGCATAGGCGTTACAGTAAAACCATTAGTAGGTCCAAGCTCAATTCTACTAGCATTGATGGCGAGTGGCATGAATGGCCAGTGTTTTCAGTTCAATGGCTATCTTCCGATTGATGGAGTAGAACGAAAGAAAAAAATCAGAGAGCTGGAAGCTGATTCACTAAAAAGAAATTGCACCCAAATATTTATTGAAACTCCTTACAGGAACAATTCAATGATCAATGATATTCTCCAAAGTTGCAAACCAGAAACAAAACTTTGTATAGCAGTAGATATTACTGCCATAAGCGAGTCCATCAAAACAAAAACGATTCGTCAGTGGAAGCAGGATCAGCCGGATATCCATAAAAAGCTGGCGATCTTCTTACTACAAGCCTAATCATTTCAAAAAACGCTGCGTCCTCATTTCTCTGCGGTATTGAACCGCAGAGAAATGAGGACGCAGAGAGGATTAAACACCTCTTTTACTCAGGGTTGTTTTGGAGCGATGATACTTTCTGTTGCAGCACCTCGTACTTCATACACGCTGTCAACAATATTTCTTTCGAGTCCACGCCAAGGCAGCGTACCAATATATCTCTTATAGTGTAATTCAACCTCTTTACCGGAGCAGCGCAATAATTGTTCTGCTACCGATTCACTAGTCACACTAAAATCAAATTCATTGCTTTGAACATTGGCTCGAAAACCACTTTGAATGATCTTGCCTTCCCAGGTTTTAAACAGCACTCCCTTTTTCTGGAAAGTATTCAATAATCCGGCTTTCGTACCTTCTGCATATACAAAGTAATAACGCCAATAAATAAATGCAGAAAGTGCAACGAAAACAATGATAATGATGCTCCAGATAATTTTTTGTTTGGTTGTCATTTACAGACCGTATTTATCTACAAGATAGATCAGTGCAGCCATATTTACAGCACCTAGTAACAGTTCGCGTTTGTTCACATTTTCAAATACATCTGTACGTGCATGATGCAGATCAAAATAACGTTGTGGATCAGGAATAAAGCCTGCAATAGGTGTACCGAATGTACGATTCAGTGGACCGATATCTGCTCCACCGCCACTTCCGGACATATCTTCTGTTCCATAAGGTTTTAACAATGGAAGCCATGTTTGCATCTTATCGTGTTTATCCTTAGGTGCTGTGAATCCAAATCCTCTAGGAGTAAATCCTCCTGCATCACTCTCCAATGCAAAAATGTGTTTCTCACCTTTTTCTTTTGCTTCGGCAGCATATTTATTACCACCGCGCATGCCATTTTCTTCATTGGCAAAGAGTACAAAACGAATGGTTCGTTTTGGTTGATAGCCGATGGCTTTTAAAGCACGCATCACTTCAATGGTATGAACGACTCCGGCGCCATCATCATGAGCACCTTCATTCACATCCCAACTATCAAGATGACCTCCAACTGTTATGATCTCATCAGGGAAAGTTGTTCCTTTCAATTCTCCGATCACATTATGTCCAATGGTGTCAGGTAAGAATTTTGCACTGGTTTTCATGGTAACTGTGAAAGATGATTTCTTACTGAGCTCCCAGATATAATCAGCATCTCTGGGCCCCATGGCAATAGCCGGAATTTTAGGAAAGGAATCATTGTACGCTGTACTACCGGTATGAGGATCATTGGCAGTTGATTCGGTTAAAGAGCGGATCATCACACCAACAGCTCCATACTTAGCAGCCATGCTAGGGCCTGCTCTTCTGGATACCCCTGTTTGTCCATAAGAAACAAATGGCTTGATATTCGTTGGATCAAAAGAGTGATTGAAGTAAACGATCTTACCCTTTACTTCATCTTTTCTTTTCTCCATCTCTTCAAAACTATTGAAGGCAATTACCTGAGCTGTAACCGGCTTACCACTGCCCAAAGAATTTCCCAATGCGAGAACATCCAAAACGCGGTTCGCTTTTTTACCGTCAATGGTTACCACTCTAGCATCTTCCTTTGCCCCTCTTACCCAGCGAGGCACCATACATTCTTGTAACCAGACTTTATCTGCCCCCATTTCTTTTAGCGCTTTTTCGCCCCAAGCCTCGGCCTTGTACATCTGCGGGGAGCCGGCAATTCGTCCACCCACCTGTTTTGTCAATTGATATAAAAGGTCATAGGCTTTCCCATTTCTCAATATTTCATCAGATATTTTTTTGATAACAGCAGCATCTTCCTGCTGTGCAAAGCTGCCGAATGGCAGCAACAATAGAAGAAAGTAGATTTTTTTCATAAGCATAAAGTTAATGATTTGTCATGTTTTTTTCGCCTTTGATGAGCGGAGAACAGTATTAGGATAATTATTGTTAATTGCGGGGTATCTTTGAAGAATTGATTCCTGATTGGGTATACCGTGCAGTATACTATAGGTTCTCTCAATGTAGATCAATGATCAACTATAGAGAGCAAAGGGTTACTCAGGGTTTTAGGAAATACAATATTGATGGAATTGAATCGTCAAATCAAAGATCAAAAAATCAAAGATCAGCTATGCGTATAGGTATTGTTTGTTATCCAACTTTTGGTGGTAGTGGTGTACTGGCAACAGAACTAGGAAAAGCTTTGGCTGATGAAGGACATCAGGTACATTTCATTACATATCAACAGCCTGTAAGACTGAATGTTTTTAATGCGAATATATTTTATCACGAAGTACGTGTTCCTACTTATCCCCTTTTCGACTATCCACCCTATGAAGTCGCTTTGGCGAGTACCATGGTAGATGTGATCATGAATCATGATCTAGATCTTTTGCATGTACACTATGCCATACCTCATGCATCTGCTGCTTATATGGCCAAACAAATTGTAAAGCAAAAGGCAAACAGGAATATTCCGGTGATCACCACATTACATGGCACCGACATTACATTGGTAGGTAAGGATAAAACTTATGAACCCGTTGTTACTTTTTCCATTAATGAAAGCGATGCTATCACAGCAGTATCTAATAACTTGAGGGAAGAAACATACAAGTCATTCCATATTCAAAAAGAAATTGAAGTGATACACAACTTCGTGGATGTGGCTAGATTCGATAAAAAACCCATTGACGCTTTCAGAAAAGTAATTGCACCCAATGGCGAAAAAATATTGATCCACGCTTCTAACTTTCGAAAAGTAAAAAGAGTCGTAGATGTTGTGAAAATATTTGCTGCAGTACGAAAAGAAATGCCTGCTAAACTTTTGATGGTAGGTGACGGCCCTGAAAGACCTAGTACAGAAGAGCTAACCAGAGAATTGGGAATTGAAGATGATGTACGCTTTTTAGGTAAACAGGAACAAATGGAAGATATTCTGGCAGTCAGTGACGTTTTTATTCTGCCTTCAGAATATGAAAGTTTTGGTCTGGCCGCTTTGGAAGCCATGGCAGCAAGAACAGTGGTGATCAGCTCCAATGCCGGTGGATTGAGTGAGATCAATATTCAAGGAGAAACAGGTTTTATGGCCGATGTGGGTGATGTAGCAACCATGAGCAGATTTGCTATTGATCTTTTAAAGGATGATCAAAGATTAGAAACCATGAAAGAAGCTGCCTATCAACAGGCTTGTAGATTTGACATCAAGAATATCATTCCTATCTATGAGAAGTTATACAGCAGATATTGTAGAATGGGACCGTGTTAGTATATAGTTGTTAGTTGACAGTTGACAGCAGATTTTCTTTCCTCCTATCAACTGTCAACTAATCTCTATCAACTATTTCATCTATACTCTTGATGATCGTTGCACAAACTTCTGAGAGTTCTTCTTCAGAAATAATCAGTGGTGGCGCAATTCTCAAACGATCAGGTGCAAATAGAAACCAATCGGTCACCAATCCATTTTTCACACATTGATGTACAATGGCTTGATTCGTCATCGCATCTTTAAACTTGAGCGACATCCATAGACCATGTACATTCTTTGAAATAATTGCAGGATGGTTTAATTTGTCTTGCAAAATGCTTGCTTTATTTTTTGCAGCTGTAATCATATCTCCTGTCAATAGAACTTCAAAAGCGGCTTTACCAGCGGCACAGCTAACAGGATGACCCCCAAATGTGGTAATATGTCCGAGTACAGGATTATAGGTCAATGTTGACATTAACTTTTTATCCGCAACAAATGCACCCAAAGGCATACCGCCACCCAGTGCTTTTCCGAGTAGTAATATATCCGGTATCACATCAAATTGTTCAAATGCCCAAAGTGAACCGGTTCTACCAAAGCCCGC
>JBDKEH010000127.1:0-2928 GCA_039795345.1 Bacteroidota bacterium | reverse complement strand
GATTTGATGACCGACTCACAAGACTGGTGGCCTGCAGACTACGGACACTACGGTCCTTTCTTTGTTCGTATGGCATGGCACAGCGCAGGTACTTACCGCACTTTTGATGGTCGTGGTGGCGCCGGTGCAGGTATGCAACGTTTTGCTCCACTGAACAGCTGGCCTGATAATACCAATCTTGATAAAGCCCGTTTATTATTATGGCCTATCAAGAAAAAATATGGTAAGAAAATTTCCTGGGCTGATCTGATGATCCTCGCAGGTAATGTGGCCATGGAATCCATGGGCTTCAAAACTTTTGGATTTGCAGGCGGACGTAAAGATGTGTGGGAGCCGGATGAAGATGTGTACTGGGGAAGTGAAAAAGAATTTGTTGCCAGCCACAGAAATCCGGAAAGTCTGGAATCTCCATTAGGCGCAACAGAAATGGGATTGATCTATGTAAATCCTGAAGGACCGGATCGTAATCCTGATCCAATCCTCGCCGCAAAAGCCATCCGCGAAACTTTTGGTCGCATGGCAATGAATGATGAAGAAACTGTTGCATTGATTGCAGGTGGACATACATTCGGTAAAACACACGGCGCTGCTGATCCGGGCAAATATGTAGGTAAAGAACCTGCTGCTGCGGGTATTGAAGAGCAAGGCATGGGTTGGACCAGCACTTATGGAAGCGGTAAAGGAGCTGATACCATTACCAGTGGATTAGAAGGTGCTTGGACTACAACTCCTACTCAATGGAGCAATAACTATTTCGAAAACCTGTTTGGTTATGAGTGGGAATTGACCAAGAGTCCCGCAGGTGCTCATCAGTGGAGACCAAAGAATGGTGCTGGTGAAGGAACGATCCCTGATGCATTTGATCCAAATAAGCGTCATGCTCCATTCATGTTGACCACCGATCTTTCTATGCGTTTTGACCCTGCATACGAAAAGATCTCACGTCGCTTTTATGAAAACCCTGATCAGTTTGCTGATGCATTTGCACGTGCATGGTTCAAATTAACACATAGAGATATGGGACCACGTGCCCGTTACCTCGGTAAAGAAGTGCCAAAAGAAGAATTGATCTGGCAAGATCCTATTCCTGCTGTAACACATGAGTTGATCAATGATGCAGATGTTGCTTCATTAAAATCAACCATCCTTGCATCCGGTTTAAGTGTATCTGAATTGGTATCAACTGCATGGGCTTCTGCATCCACTTTCCGTGGATCTGATAAAAGAGGCGGCGCCAATGGTGCACGCATCAGATTGGCTCCTCAGAAATTCTGGGAAGTAAATAATCCTACACAGTTAAGTAAAGTATTGGATACGCTGGAGAAAATTCAGCAAAGCTTTAATGCGAATGGTGGTAAGAAACAAGTTTCATTAGCAGACTTGATCGTATTGGGTGGATGTGCAGCCATTGAGAAAGCAGCAAAAGATGCAGGACATAATGTAACCGTTCCATTTACACCCGGACGTGCTGATGCTTCACAAGAGCAAACAGATGTTGAATCATTTGCAGTACTTGAACCACAAGCTGATGGTTTCCGCAACTATGTGAAAGGAAAGCAAATGGCAACCGCTGAAGCATTACTGATCGACAAAGCTAATTTGCTGACACTCACCGCTCCTGAACTGACTGTTCTCGTAGGTGGTATGAGAGTTTTGAATGCGAACTATAATCATTCCAAGCATGGTGTATTCACCAATAAACCGGGCGTTCTGAGCAATGATTTCTTTGTGAATCTGTTGGATTTTGGAACTACCTGGAGTGCTACCGCAGATAGCCATCAACAAGAGTTTGAAGGTCGTGATCGTAAGACCGGAGATGTAAAGTGGACAGCCACTCGTGTTGATCTGATCTTTGGTTCTAATTCAGAATTGCGTGCATTGGCAGAAGTGTATGCTTGTGAAGATGCAAAAGAAAAGTTTGTAAAAGACTTTATCGCAGCATGGAATAAAGTGATGAACCTCGATCGTTTTGATCTGGCATAAGAAATGCGAAAAACCAATGAAAGGTGGCCAAGAATGGTCACCTTTTTTATTGCTTCAACCTTTGCTAAAAAAACCGTCTTATTAATCCCAGAGTGTACCATTCAATCCCAATACTGAACCTAGCCAAATAGCGATTATATAACCAATCAGACCTACCAGTATAGCGATAAGCTTTGCCCATATATTGTTCTTAACGATCTGAGTCATGTAGTAGAAAAATGCTCCCCCTCCTGCACCGGCCAATGGCGTGATGAGTAAAGGTTTCAGCATCCATAAACTACCCCACTCTGGCTTGGGTTCATCTACACTCAATAATAAACTGAGTATTAAAGCGAATGCGATGGCTGCACCTATAAACATTCTTTTGGCAATTGCAATAGGGTTTACTCGTAATAAGTTCATGTTGTTTTCTTGTGTCATATTGATTTTTTAAAAGCACTTTGAATTACAAAGTAAACATATAAAAAACAATCTCACAAAAAAATTTTACCTCCCATTTTAACAATACCGAAGACGCTGAGCATGAATCATTAGTAGCTTATGCCATCTATCTTTGCAAAAAAGATGGTATGGAACTAGGCATCAGCATGTTTGGCGATATTCACGTGAATGAACAAGGAATGCAAGAACCAACAGGTGATCGATTGAAACAAATGATCGAAGAGATCAAGCTGATGGATGAATTGGGTATTGACTTCTTTGGTATTGGTGAACATCATAGAAATGAATATGCGGTATCCGCACCTGAGATTATATTGGCAGCGGCTTCTTCCGTAACAAAAAATATCCGATTAGGAAGTGCAGTATCTGTACTGAGTTCCGCAGATCCTGTAAGATTATACCAGCAATATTCCAGCATTGATCTGCTTTCTAACGGCCGCGCTGAATTAGTGGTGGGCAGGGGTAGCTTTACAGAATCATTCCCGCTATTTGGATTTGATCTTC
>JBDKEH010000108.1:0-3600 GCA_039795345.1 Bacteroidota bacterium | reverse complement strand
CATCAATCAAGTAATTGTAGAAGTTGGTCCAGACACCTGCTCCCGGATTGACTACATACCTGTGTAAACCAACACCACCGGGACTAGAACGTGGTGCATCTACTTGCATCAGTTCATGGGTAAAATTTCTTGCTGCAGTGATAGAGCTGGTTACAAAACGATACTGTAGCTGCCCTAACATAACACCGGGATTCACTTCTTTCGGACGATTGGGATCCGTATTCAATGACTCAAAATCTTTGGCACAGCCACTGAACAATATCAGTAAGGCAATGACAGTTAAATATTGATAGAATGACTTTATCATAAAATTGATTTTTTAGATTAGAATTTGAAAGTGAGGTTCACACCCATGTTTCTAGTGGAAGGAAACTGTGTCAATTCAACACCAGGTGTTAGTGTACCACTATTCAGGTTACCTCCTTCCGGATCAAAACCCGGGAAGCTGGTAATATTGAACAGATCACGACCATACACCGCAACACTGGTTTGTCTGATACCAATTTTTGACAATAGGGTTTTAGGGAGATTGAATTCAACCCTCGCTTCTCTCAGCTTCAAGAAGGAAGCATCAAAAATGTTCATCTCTGCATTGCTGATTCCATAAATGTTGTCATAGTAAGAACTTGCAGGAACTGAACGTGTATTCGGTTCATATTTTCCGGAACCGGCATTAAATACCACACCCTCACCTACAATACCATTTTCTCTACCCGGTAATGTTACTTTGGTTTTTCCCAGTGTATTGTTCTTGTGATTCGTTTGAGAATACATGTGGCCTCCTTTCTGTCCATCTAACAAAATATTGATACGGAAATTGCCAATATTGAATTCATTCATCAAACCTGCTTTCCAGTCTGCAAAAGCATTTCCCCATTTTTTTGCAACTGGATCCAAAGGAGCAGGTAATCCGTTGGAA
The DNA here is from genome assembly GCA_039795345.1 of Bacteroidota bacterium. Taxonomy (GTDB): domain Bacteria; phylum Bacteroidota; class Bacteroidia; order Chitinophagales; family Chitinophagaceae; genus Sediminibacterium. The sequence goes on along the minus strand of JBDKEH010000108.1, from coordinate 2,681 downwards.
GAATAAATGATCTGTCCTTCAGGCGTACGCTGAAACCCTCTACCATACAGATCTCCCATACGACCACCTACTCTTGCTTCAATACTGACATTGCTACCATGACTATAAATGATCTGATTGGTTATACCATCCGCCAATTCACGAACATAACTTCTGTTACGACTCCAGGTGAGTGTGGTGGTCCAGGCAAATTTTCTGTTCACAATGGGTTTACCTGTTACCATCAACTCCACACCTTTACTGTTGATCAAACCTGCATTCACCAGTGCACTGGAATATCCAGAAACAGGATCTAATGGAATAGCTAGGATCTGGTTACGGCTTTTGTTATCATACACAGCTACGTCAATTCCTAATCTTCCTTTGAAGAAACGAATATCTAATCCGGCTTCATAACTGGATGTGATCTCTGGTTTCAGATTTGGATTGAATAAAGTAGAAGGATTCGTAAAACTATTTCCATAAATACGATCGTAATACTTATCGGTTTGATAAGGACGTGTATCATTTCCCACTTGCGCCCATGAGGCCCTGAATTTTGCAAAAGAGATTTGAGAAGGAAGAGTGAACATATCACTCAACAAAAAACTCGTACTAACCGATGGATAAAAGAATGAATTGTTCTTGAATGGCAATGTACTGGACCAATCATTTCTACCTGTGAGATCCAAAAATATTTTTTCACGATAAGCGAACTGTGCTGATCCGTAGACACTGTTGATCGCTTTCTTTGTTTTGATCGCATCAATCACAGCAGGATCCAAACTATTGGATATTTGATAAATACCGGGCTGTGAAAGCTGATCAGCATAAGCGCCTGTAAAATCAGAGGTTTGACGCATCGCATTGGCTCCACCTGATACAGAATAATTGATATCATCATTGATCTTATCCTTATACGTCAGTAACACATCGGAGTTGATCTCATAATTGAATACATTCTGCTCGCGATACATACCACGTGGGTATTTCGTCATACTGAAGGGTCTTTGCTGTGAACGGAACTCATACGACAGATCTGTTCCTGTACGCAACATCAACTCCATTTTATTGTTGATCGTATAAGTCGCTGAGATATTTCCGATCACTCCATGTTTGTTCATCTTATTCAACATCTCATATAGATCCAGGTATGGATTATCCGGTCCGGGATTGAAAGGATTTCTTTGCTGAACACCTACCAATCCGGGTTGCCAATAAGGTTTGAACCATTCAGGTCTGATATTCGGTGCTGTACCAATGATCAAGAAATACATGATGGTTTGGTTATTATAACCTGCAGTAGGAAGATTATCACTTTGCTTGTTGGTATAATTCACCTTACCGGTGATCTTCAGTTTATCAGAAACTTTTTGAGATACTGATAAAGCAGCATTATAACGTTCAAATCCGGTATTAGGAAGGATCCAATCATTTTTTAAATGTGTCAATGATAACCTGGCAGACCCTTTATCATTTCCACCTTCAATAGAAATACTATTCGAAACCGTCACACCTGTTTTGAAAAAGCCGGAGATATAATCTTTATGCGCAACCCATGGGGTTCTTTCTGTTGGACGACCGTCAGGTGCATTGGGATTAAACTGATAATAGAGTTGCCCGTTGAATCTTGGGCCCCATGCACGTCCGGCTGCAACACCTGTACTGGTGTTAGGACCGTCAGGACTATCGAGATAAGAATAGTAAGCATTGGTTCTTCCCTCACCATATTCAAATTGATAATCTGGCCAACGGTTTACTTGATCAATGCTAACATTTGAATTGAACGTAACACCGATTCCTTTATCCGTTCTTTGTCCGGATTTAGTGGTGATAATAATGGCACCACCTGCAGCACGACTACCATACAATGCAGTAGCACCCGGGCCTTTCAATACCGTGATCTTATCAATATCATCAGGATTGATATCTGATAATCCTGATCCAAAATCAACAGGACCATCTGCAGCCAAATGCGAATTAAATCCTGTTCCTGTAATTCTACTATTCACAGGAACTCCATCAATGATGATCAGTGCTTGGTTGTTGTCTAGGTTCAAGGAGTTCTCACCTCGCAAGGTAACACGTGAAGAACCCATTGGACCGGCTCCTGTGCCTTGAATATTCAATCCTGCAACTTTACCCGATAAAGTATTCACCCAGTTATTGGTCTTCGCATCTTTCACTGCGCTCTCGCGAACTGTTTGAGCAGCATAACCCAAGGATTTTTCTTCACGTCTGATACCCAATGCTGTTACGACGACTTCCTGCAACAATTCCTTGTTTTCTGATAACAGAATATTAAGTGTACTCGCTCCATTTAATTTGACTTCTTTGTCCTGAAAACCGGTATAACTAATCAGTAATACCGCATTGGATGAAGAAGCACCTTGTAAATTCAAAGCGAAAGAACCATCATTGATGGTGGCTGTTTTCAGTGATGAACCTTTTAACTGAATGGTAGCTCCTACCAGTGGATTGGATGTACTGTCTTTCACCACGCCTTTGATGAGCTGTGCTTGCACAGACAAAGAAACAAGGATGCAACACAGTACTGCCCATAGTTTGGGGGAAACAAAATTCGATACAGATTTCATAAGCAGTTTTTAAGACTGCAAATGTTTCATTTAATCAATCGGAAAAGAATGGTCAGGTGGAAACTTAACCATTAGATGAAGATTGTTTCACAGGAAGATAAGATT
>JBDKEH010000087.1:0-12128 GCA_039795345.1 Bacteroidota bacterium | reverse complement strand
GGAAAAGATTTGGATGACCATGTAGACGCCGCAAAATTCCTCACTAAAAATTATGGTGTAGATGCAGGAAAGATCGGCATCTATGGTGGTAGCTATGGTGGATTTATTACACTGATGGGCCTCTTCACGACTCCGGATGTTTTCAAAGCGGGTGCTGCATTAAGACCGGTGACAGATTGGGCACATTACAATCATGGTTATACTTCTAATATTTTGAATGAACCGGTGAATGATAGTATTGCGTATGCCAAATCATCACCCATCAATTTTGCGAATGGATTGAAAAATCATTTGTTGATCTGTCATGGTATGGTAGATGTGAATGTTCATTTCCAGGATGTGGTACGACTCTCACAAAAACTGATCGAACTTGGAAAAGATAATTGGGAGCTGGCAGTATACCCCATGGAAGACCACGGCTTCGTAGAACCCAGCAGTTGGACAGATGAGTATAAGCGAATTTTGAAGTTGTTTAATGAGCGGCTGTTGAGGAAGTGAGTAGTGTGAATGGTGAATTGTCAATTGTGAATATTGAGTAATCAATGATTGGCCTTTAACTAAAATATAAAAGCGAAGTGGTTTCTAATCACTTCGCTTTTATATTTTGTAGTCACCTCTCTTATTGACAATTGACAATTCACCATTCACAACCAACTAACGATTCATCGACGCTAGAAACTCTTCATTGTCCTTCGTTCCTCTCATGCGTTTCAGCAATTCGTTCATGGATTCTTCGGTGTTCATATCGTTGATATACAAACGAAGAATATTCATACGTTGTAACACTTCTTTATCGAGTAAGAGATCATCTCTACGTGTAGAAGAACCGACTAAGTCGATCGCAGGGAATATGCGCTTGTTGGCCAAACGACGATCAAGCAACAATTCCATGTTACCGGTACCCTTGAATTCTTCAAAGATCACTTCATCCATTTTACTACCTGTTTCAATCAAGGCTGTTGCAAGGATGGTGAGTGAACCGCCATGTTCAATTTTACGTGCAGCACCAAAGAATTGTTTTGGTTTTTGCATCGCGTTGGCTTCCACACCACCACTCAGCACTTTACCACTGGCAGGAGCAACAGTATTGTGTGCACGTGCCAAACGAGTAATAGAATCTAACAGAATTACCACATCGTGACCGCACTCTACCAAACGTTTTGCTTTTTGTAAAGCGATGGTAGAAACTTTCACGTGTTTTTCTGCAGGCTCATCAAAAGTAGAAGCGATCACTTCTGCTTTAACACTGCGTTCCATATCGGTTACCTCTTCCGGACGCTCATCGATCAATACCACCATCAGGTAACATTCCGGATGGTTGGCTGCAATGGCGTTGGCCACTTCTTTCAGCAACATGGTCTTACCCACTTTTGGTTGGGCAACGATCAATCCACGCTGACCTTTACCGATTGGGGTAAACAGGTCCATGATACGTGTGCTGTAATTATTGGAAGTAGTGAACAGGTTCAATTTTTCGTATGGGAATAATGGTGTCAGATAGTCGAACGGAACACGGTCACGTACTTCATCCGGACGTTTACCATTGATATGATCCACTTTCAATAAGGCGAAATATTTCTCCCCTTCTTTTGGCGGACGAACAGATCCCGAAACAGTATCACCGGTTTTCAGACCAAATAATTTGATCTGAGAAGGAGATACATATACATCATCGGGAGAAGATAAATAGTTGTAATCTGAAGAGCGAAGGAAGCCATAACCATCGGGCATCATTTCCAAAACGCCTTCGCCACTGATCACACCTTCAAATTCAATATTGAAAGTAGGCTCTTTGCGTTGGTGTCTGTGTTGAGGTGGAGCAGGTGCTTCTTGAGGTAATCCGGTTTCCGGAGCTGTTTCTGCTGTGGCGGTATTGCCATTGTTGTTTTCTTCTGTTGGTTCCGGAGCGCTTTCTTGTGCTTCGGTAGGCTGTTTATCGGTACGACCAGCTTTTTTCACGGGGCCGCGTTTTGCAGCTGCAGCCGGTTTTTCAGGCGCTTCTTGCATGATCTCGGCTTCTTCCGTACCATTGGCGGTTTTAACCGTAACGGGTTTGCGGGCACGAGCACCTTTTTTGGCGGCGCCGTCTTTGGTCTCACTAGCCTGAACTGCCTGATTGTCAAGGATCTTGTAAATCAATCCTTGCTTATCTAATTTCTTGGCACCCGTAATTTTTAGTTGCTCGGCGATGTCGAGTAACTCGGGCAATAACATGTCATTTAATTGCAGAATATCGTACATAAAGTCTATTGTGGGAAAAAATCAAATTGTCATCGTTCAACATCCAGTCTAAGGAAAAGTAAACTCAGATCGGAAAATCTATTGGGTAAAAACTGATTGGAAAGAAGATAAACTGATGTGTCGAGAGCTAAAAGAGGACCGTATCAGCTTGGTTTCCGATGCAATGTTAAGCGATTTTCTTAAAAACAAAACAAAAAATCTTACCCAAAACCGTTAAAAATCGGCGTCATACTGGGTTTTATCGACGATTCTGCTGATCAAACCGTCCAATTCACGTACGCTCTGCTTTAGATATTGCAATATTTGCTCATTTTCCTGAATAGACTTATCCTTCAGATCGATCAGATCGGTCAAGCCCATGATATTGGCTACGGGTCTACGGATCTCGTGGGATTGTATTTTAGCGATCTCCCGAAGAGAATCGGCTTGCTTCTGAATTTGTATTTCCTGTTCTTTTCTATTGGTGATATTGATGGATGCGATCACAATACCTGTCAATTCGCCACCATCATCAAAAACCCCATAATAACGACGAAGGAACCATCGATGCTCACCGTCGGGATAGGTGAGCTTGTGCTCATAGGAAATGGTCTTTTTTTCTTTTCTCAGTTCACGAGAATGTTCCAGCGCTCTTTGACGTTCAGATTCGGGATAATAATCTGTCAGCCTCTCACCTACAACAAATTCTTTTCCAAACAACTTTCGGGCATGTTCCTGAGCTCTTCGATTTGCATACCGAATCGTGAAATCGTTGCTCATATAAATAAGTACATTATCGGAGCTGTTGATAATGGATTGAAGTGTTTGTTCAGAAGCAATGATCTGATCTCGTTTGGCCTTTAATTCAGTAATGTCTTTTGAAACACCTACTACATACTCAATAGCATCATCCTCACTTGTTATGGGGAACAACTCGCTTAAGCTTGTGGTATGATTTTCAAAACTTTCTTCAAAGCTGATATTCGAACGCAAGCGAACACATTCTATAAAACGTTTTCGTATATCTACGACAATGGTGGGCTGAAGCATATCGCGGAACTCCTTACCAACTACATCCTCTCGGGTAACCTTGAATTTACGGAGATAGGCATCATTCACATACTCCATCACAAACTCTTCACCCCCCGGCAAGACCCGTACAATGAACACGGCATCTGTCGTGAGTTCAATCAATGACCGGAATAAGGATGGCTTCATCGCTTGATATTGGATTAGAGAGCAAAATGCCATTAAATATAAAGAAAAAGAGGTATTGGGTAATCGGGGGATCGGGTAATCAGGTAATTGGGTAATCAGGTAATTGGGAAATTAGGTAATTGGGTGTTTGGTATGGAGCTTTTTTTATTGTGGGTTCTGATCCTACATGATTCATTATATACACCTCCAATAGCCCGATATCCTGATTACCCCATTACCTGATTACCCGATATCCCGTTTCCCCCAACCCTCATTCCTTCTTATCTTTGCCGCTCAAAGCCTGAACCACGGGCATTTCAAAACAGCAAGCAATGTTTAACAAGAGAACCAAGATCAAAGACCTGCTGAGTAGCGGGGTGGCCGGACAAGAAACCATCGTGATGGGTTGGGTACGAACTTTTCGTAACAATCAGTTCATCGCATTGAATGATGGAAGTACCAATCATAATTTACAGGTAGTAACAGAACTTGGTTTACTGGATGACGCAACCTTGAAGAGAATTACCACCGGCGCTTCATTAAAAGTAACAGGTACTGTGGTTCCTTCATTGGGAAAGGGACAGTCGATCGAATTAAAAGCAACACAAGTAGAAATATTGGGGGATAGCGATGCAGAAAAATATCCGCTGCAACCTAAGAAACATAGTCTCGAATTTTTAAGAGAGATCGCACACCTGCGTTTTCGTACCAATACATTTGGTGCAGTATTTCGTATCAGACATTCATTAGCATTTGCGGTACATAAGTTTTTCAATGAAAAAGGTTTTGTGTATTTGCATACACCCATCATCACAGCGAGTGATGCAGAGGGTGCAGGTGAAATGTTTCGCGTAACCACATTGCCGTTTGATAATCCGCCACGCAAAGAAGATGGCAGTATTGATTTTGCAGAAGACTTTTTTGGAAAGAGTACCAACCTCACCGTAAGCGGACAATTAGAAGGTGAATTGGGAGCGATGGCATTTAGTGAGATCTATACATTCGGTCCCACTTTCCGTGCAGAAAATTCAAACACCACCCGACACCTCGCAGAATTCTGGATGATAGAACCTGAGATGGCGTTTTATGATATTGAAGACAATATGAATCTTGCAGAAGAGTTCATTCAATATTTGATTCGTTATGTGATGGAACACAATGCCGATGATCTGGCGTTTTTGGATCAGCGACTGGCAGAAGAAGAAAAACAAAAACCACAGCAAGAGCGTCAGGAGTTTGGATTGTTGGAGAAGCTGAAGTTTGTTACAGACAATAGTTTTGAAAGAATCACTTACACAGAAGCGATACAAATATTGTTGGATTCACCGGCTTACAAGAAAAAGAAATTCAAGTTTGATGTGAAGTGGGGTATTGATATGCAGAGTGAACATGAAAGATATTTGGTAGAAAAACATTTCAAGAAACCGGTGATCGTAACAGGCTATCCTGCAGCCATCAAAGCATTTTATATGCGCTTGAATGATGGATGTGAGCCCGGTAAAGAAACGGTAGCAGCCATGGATATTCTGGCACCCGGTATTGGAGAAATCGTTGGTGGCTCGCAAAGAGAAGAGCGTTTAGAAAAACTGGAAGCGCGCATGCAAGCGATGCATATACCATTGGAAGAAATGAGTTGGTATTTAGATACCCGACGCTTTGGAACCGTACCTCATGCAGGCTTCGGTCTAGGTTTCGAGCGCATGGTACAATTCGTTACCGGCATGACCAATATCAGAGATGTCATTGCATTTGCGAGAACGCCGAAGAATTGCGAATTTTAGGAGTTAGGCGTTAGGTGTTAGGCAGTCAAATTGTTTTAAACAATAACCTTCTTCCTAACACCTAACGCCAATCACCTAACCCCTCCCTCAACCATTTCCCCCTTCACACGTATATACTATATGGAAAATCAAAAGATAGTTCAGCTGAAAAAGCGGCTGGAAGAAGTAAGACCGGATCTTGTTGATCATTCTTTGTATCATAGCCTACAAGACCTTGAACAGCTTCGTCGATTTACGGAGTATCATGTGTTTGCAGTGTGGGATTTTATGAGTTTGTTGAAATCATTACAGCATCAATTGACTTGCACCACTACACCATGGGTACCTGTGGGGTCTGCGAATACACGTTACCTCATCAATGAAATTGTATTGGGTGAAGAGAGTGATGTTGATGAAGCGGGCAACAGAATCAGTCACTTTGAACTGTACCTGAAAGCTATGGAGCAGATGGGTGCTGATACAACAGCCATCACTCAGTTGTTAACGTATATACATAATGGTGTGTCGGTACAACAGGCGTTACAACAATTACAATTGCCGGGGGCTATTTGTGATTTTGTGGGATATACATTTGATGTGATCGAGAAAGCGCCGGTACATGTGCAAGCAGCTGTGTTTACGTTCGGTCGTGAAGACCTGATACCGGATATGTTCATGGGTTTGGTGAAGGATTTGTCTTTGCAGTATCCTACACAACTGGCAGTTTTCAAATATTACCTGGAAAGACATATTGAAGTAGATGGAGACCATCATAGTCACCTGGCGATGGAAATGGTAAGTGAGTTGTGTGGGGAAGATGCTTTGAAATGGGAGCAAGCCACAGAAGCAGCACTCACAAGCTTGAAATATCGGAAACGATTATGGGATGCGGTGTATGCAACGGTAAGCTAACTTGAACCGATAAAAGGCTGATTTCACTAAAAAATCCATTATTCCATGTGGATTATATGTGAAAACCCCCTATTTTTGCTGCCCCGAAAGGCAGAAAGCTACAAGCTGCAGGCCTCAAGCTACAAGTTGTTACCTTGAATCCTGTTTCTTGAAACTTGAACCTTCACCGGAACGGTGCGGTAGCTCAGTCGGTAGAGCAAAGGACTGAAAATCCTTGTGTCGCCGGTTCGATCCCGGCCCACACCACAAATCCCTCATGATTTAATCATGGGGGATTTTCGTTTTTATGATCTCCATCGCACCCATCCTAAGGACAATCAGCCTAAATCCCATTTTAAAGCGGATGGTTTATTTATAAACAAACTTGAATTTGCCACTATTGTTTTCCCAATAAATAATTCTTCCAGAAGTTCCTTTTAAGTCACCAAATAGACCATCACCAACAACATCTAAATCACCGTCTTTGTCAATATCAAAAATTCGAATCCACTTTATCCACGCACCATTACCGGATCCCTCCACTACATCAAAATACTCTTTGGTTTTTTCTTTAAAGGAATTGTTTTCATTGATATATAATCTCAATCCCCAACCATTGTAATTTTTCAAATTGCTCATGGTTAACACGTCTATGTTTCCATCGAAATTGAAATCTAGAAATGCAATGTCCATTATTTCTAAATTATCATCTACTGCAAAGTCTTGAGCATTTTTTCTATCAAATACCCCGTTTGAAAAAGGAATGAGTCTAAGCGTCTTTGATGAACCCAGAAACAGATCCAGCTTGTTGTCTTTGTTCATGTCAAATAATTCTACCGTATAATAGTTATCATTGCCCGGAGAGAAATTTTGAAAGATTTGGTTGGTCAGTTGATAATTTCTATTTCCCTTATTCATATAACAAGTAGGATGTGTGGGGATCACCGCGCTTCCTCCCGAATAGCCAATGATGTCCATCATACCATCATTATTGATGTCTCCTGTTGCACCTCCATGAAAATAACCAATGTCTTGTGTGAGGTATTGATATTTTAGATCTTTTGGATAGAAAATACCAAGTGAGTCTCCGGGAAAAGGCATTCCATCATATCCTGATGAAAACAAAACAATATCTTTTTTACTATCATTGTCCATATCGGCGATCACGCATTTTCTCACTTGTGTTAACCCTGATTGTAAATTATAGCTATTAGGATTCAAAGCATATTCGCTAAAGAGATGTAGACCTTTGGCGTTTGTAGGCCACGGGTTCTTCCAATAATATGCCCATAGATCTTTATTACCATCTCCCGTAAAATCATAATAGAGATATGTTCCCAGATCATTCCAGTAGTAATTTTTTGATGCATTCCAAGTACTTGTTGTTCCTGTATTGTATGGCATCAATGATCCATTCGGTAACAATTCAAATCCCCAATACAATGACTGTTGAACCGAAAAGAGTTCTGTCATGCCTATTGTTGTATTATACCAAGAAGTGGTTTTGTTGATAGCGGAGAAAGAGTCTAATGTATTGACCGGATAAACCCTCGGTCCTTGCACTTGAGGAATAACAGGCGTAGTGGTTGTTGTGGGATTTACTTGTACTGTTTTTTTGCAAGCAAAAGCGAATACTACTGCGCAAAGTAAAAAAAAGTTTCTCATGGGTTTTGTTACTAAAGGGTAGAGCAATATTAAGCGTACTTACTTGTTATCTTACGAGTTAAAAGTCGGAAGAATAAATCTAAGTAACACAAAAGGTTTAAGAACTATAGATTTCTTCAGTAAGAGAAAAAACGACAGACGATAATTAGCTCCTCTAATTTTTACTGTCACCTTTTTTAGAAAATCAGGTAAAGCTATTCAGCGCAAATTTTTTTTACTCTTATTTATTTTAATGTGTTCAGCATTGATGAATAACACGATTTCGTGTAAGATTTTCATCATAAGATGTAAGAATATAGGATATGTTTCAAATTCAAAGTGGTCAGTAATACTTTGCACGAATTAATTATACTATCCTTAAGTGAAAACATTAAGATCTGCTAACCATTACCATTACAAGACTCGAAAGATAAGTGAAATATCAGCCTTGCTTTAAATATGGAAGTAATGTATGGTAGGGTAAGTAGAAAGTACAAGAAGGGTACATTATTGCAAAAAATTTAGTTAAGATAAAATCCTTTATGATTATGAAAAGAATTCTCTTTGTTATTTATTTCATTATGATCGTTTTTGGTGCTTATTCACAAAAAATGTCTACAGAAGAAGTAAGCCCCGAATATAAAATAATGCTGTCTTTATTTGAAACCACAATTGGTCAACCCGCTTCTGGTAAAACATATCTCTTCCCTAGCTCGCGCGCTTTACAATTACGGATGAATGAAGATGATTATCAGATTCTGATTAATTCTAAGGATAAAAAAAAACTAGAACAATTCTTTCTGTTACATTCTTTGACTACTTCTATAGATGTAGAAGATTTGAATAGTAGACCCAAAGAAGGAGCGTTTTTATTGTTTAATACTTCCGCAGGTTCCTCAGTCTTTTTAACAAGAAGCCTTGGTCAACTGATGTTTACTGATAAAAAAACATTTGAAACACCTGTTGTAAAGACTTTCAAATATAATGGCATAAACATTTTTTTTATTGAGGGTCCTCTTTTTTAATACATGTAAGTAATAATGGTTTATGAAAAAAATAATAAGCATAACTTTTTTTTTCTTTCTTCTTGGAGGTCAGCTACAGGCACAGTGCCCGTCCAACTTGTCTTTTGACGCATATAACTTTTCTTTCTGGTCATACAACAGTGGTACTTATAGTGGGGGAATCGCCACCTATTCAACATTCAATAACCCTTCTCCTGCAAAACTGGTAACAATTAGATCGGCAAATGATAATGGTAACACTGTTGGCTTTTTGGTTAATAAAGCTAGGCAAGATGGTCAGTTTGATTATGATGAACTAATCCCCACATTAAAAAAAGTACCTCAAATAGGAGGCTATACTTATGATTATTCATTTCAATTGGGCAACCGACAAACCGGTAGAATTGCTGACCAGATTAGTTATACACTAACTGTTCCTCAAGGTGTAACTACATACAATATTACTTACGCATATGCACTAGTACTTCAAAATCCTGGTCACAGTGCTTCTGATCAGCCTAAATTTGTTGCAACAGTTCGTGATCTTTCTCAACCTACAGCTAGTCAAAAAATTAATTGTGCATCGCGTGAGTTTTATGTAGGTGATGGGCAGAATTATGGTTTGTATAATAACATAAACTACATCGACTGGCAAGAAGTTTCCTTTGATCTTTCTCAATATGCCGGTAAGCAAATTTCAATTAGTTTTGAAGTATACGATTGTACACTAGGCGGTCATTTCGGATATGCTTATTTAGCACTAAGAAATGATGGTTGTGGATCAGGGGTCATTTCTGGAAATGATATTGTTTGTAACAGTTCTTCTTCCTTGGTTTATTCAACACCCGCAGTTTCCGGAGCAACATATACATGGACTTTGCCAAATGGGTGGACTGGAACATCTACTTCTAACTCTATAACAGTTAACCCAAATGGTAACCAAGGCGGTAGAATAACAGTTACACCTTCTCAATCGTGTGGAAATATTGTAACGAGGTCATTACAAGTACAAACAGTGAGTGTTGTACCAGAAACACCAGGAGCTATTACAGGCCCAACTACCGTATGTGCAAACTCACAAAATATCACATACTCTGTTCCTGCCGTTGCAGGTGCTAGTAGTTATGATTGGACCTATCCTTCTAATTGGACTGTTTTATCAGGAAACAATACTAACTCAATTAGTTTCGCAGCAAATAGTAATAGCGGTAATATAACAGTAAAAGCAAGAAATCTTTGTGGTCTAAGTTCCACATCCTCCTCTGTTGTCAATATATCAAATGATCCTGTTAGTGTTGCAGGTACCATTAGTGGTGCAGTTAATACTGCCGCGTGTGCGCAAAATAGAACCCTGACCCTTAGCGGCAACACGGGATCTATCCTTTCTTGGCAATCCTCTACTGATGGCGGTATCAATTGGTCAGGAATAAGCGGATCATCTTCTCAAAGCAGTATTGTTGTAAACCCTTTAGTATCATCTCTTTATAGAGCTGTAGTAAAAAATGGTGTATGTGCAGAGGCAATTGCTTCTCCGGCTTTAATAGCAGTTAATTCAAGTCAAAATATTACTGTACAACCTTCTGATGTAAACATATGTTCTGGTGCTGCAACTTATACCGTAATTGCCAACGGAGATGGTTTAACGTATCGATGGCAAGTTTCTTCTGATGGGAGTTCATGGACTGATCTAACAAATGCAAATGGGTATACTAATGTAACTACGCAAACGCTTACAATTAATCAGAGTAATACTGCTGGTTATAGTGGTCAGCAATACCGAGTCTTGGTGAAAAGTACTTGTGATCAGGTTGGTACTTATTCAAGAGCGGCATCCTTATTGGTTTCAAACACCAATCCATCTATAACAGTACAACCTGTAAGCCAAACTTTTTGTAGAGGAGCTGCAGCTACAATTGACTTTACGTCAACAGGTCCGAGTTTAGTATACCAGTGGTTTAGTAATACTACCGCATCTAATACAGGAGGTACCTCCATTAATGGTGCTACAGCTTCTGTTTATTCAGTACCAACAAATAGTGCAGGAACTTTTTATTATTATGCCAGAATCACTTCTTGTAATGGTTCAGGTTCAATTGTATATACAAACCCGGCTACGATAAACGTATTAGCGCCGACTACTGTATCTAATAATATTGTTGCATCTCCTTCTCCTAATAATATCTGTGCAGGTACAAATATTACATTTACGGCTAATGTTATAAATGGCGGATCAAGCCCTGTATTAACATGGTATAAAAATGGACAAGTTATTAATGGAGTAGCTACAACCACTTACCAAACATCTAATCTTGCAAATGGTGATATTATTTATGCTACTGCTAATTCAAATCAGGCTTGTGCTATAGGCAATCCGGCCTCGTCTAACTCGATAACCGCAAGTGTTATTGCAAGTCCTTCATTAGCCTATTCGGCTTCGGTTATTTCTCTAACAAAGAATGTTACTATGACAACACTAAGTCCAACCGCAAGTGGTGTCATTAGTTACAGCATCAACCCAGGATTACCTGTAGGGTTGTCTTTTAATACTGGAACAGGTGTAGTTAGCGGTACGCCATCTGTAGTCAATGTTGCAACCAGTTATACGATTACAGGAACATCAGCAGCAGGCTGCGCTACAACTACTAGTTTTAGTCTGGAAGTGGTAAATCCTGTACCACTAAACCTTGCTTATAATCCTTCATCACAAACTGTACGTCGTAATACAGCCATTACTAACATGCTCCCTACAGCTACTGGAGGTCCTATTGATATTTATACCATTAGTCCGTCATTGCCAGCAGGCTTAACAATTAATCCTACAACAGGTATTATCAGTGGTACATTAACGGCACAGGTAACAGGCTCTGTAACATATACTATTACGGGTTCTAATTCTGGAGGTAGTGCAACAGCAAACGTTGTATTGATATTTAACAGTGCTCCTACTAATATTACTTTGAGTAACACTCTTTTAGCCGAGAACAATACAGTAAATGCTACTATAGGCACTTTAAGTAGTAGTGATCCTGATGCTGGTGATACACATACTTATACATTGGTATCTGGTAATGGAGATACTGATAATGCTGCCTTCAATATAAGTGTTAATAATTTACGCGGCAATGCGGGATTCGATTTTGAAACAAAAAATAGTTATAGCATTCGTATTAGAACTACTGATGCCGGTGGATTGAGTTATGAAAAAGTATTTACCATTACCATTAGTGATGTAGATGAAGATAGTGATGGAGATGGTGTAATGGATAGTCAGGAGATACTGGATGGTACGAATCCATTAGATAGTTGTTCATTCAAGCTGAGTAGTCAGACAGTAACACCAAGTACGGCATGGCAATCGGCAGATTGTGATAATGATGGATTAACGAATCAACGAGAGAAAGATTTGGGTACC
>JBDKEH010000122.1:0-2892 GCA_039795345.1 Bacteroidota bacterium | reverse complement strand
ACCATCAGTAACAGAGGTACACAGGTTTGGCCCAAAGGTTCAGTATTTACCAACCTGATCAACCAATATCGATGCCGTTTTGAAAGTGTGGGTGAAGTTGGACTGACTCAAGTAGACATTCTCGAACTGTATAAACGTCTTTCAGTAGACTTTAAAATTTGTTCAACTGAGCTGTTAAATGCCTGGGGCGATAAAAAGGGTTATAGTCTGGCGCAAGGTCAGTAATTACTTGATTTAGCCCGAATTGAGGGAAAAAAGCGGTAAGCTCGGAGCTACAAGCTACAAGCTTGCCGCTTTTTTCCTAATTTCACGGCTCATTTAAACAGCGCAATCGAAACTATATGGCCGAAGTGATTTTAATGCCCCGCCTGAGTGATACCATGACCGAAGGTGTTATTGCCGCATGGCATAAAAATGTGGGTGATGCAGTCAAGAAAGGAGACCTCCTCGCAGAGATAGAAACTGATAAAGCTACTATGGAGCTGGAAAGCTACCAGGATGGCATTCTTTTGCATATCGGAACGCCCAAAGGTGGTAAGCTTCAGGTGAATGACCTGTTGGCCATTTTTGGTAAAGCCGGAGAAGACATTTCAGCATTATTGGCCCAACATGCAGGTGGGAATGCTACAGCAGTTACTCCTGCGCCTGTACAAGAAGCTGCGCCGGTTGCTCCGGCAACATCAACCTTGGATGTATCAAGTATGGAAGAAGTAGTGTTGATGCCTCGTTTAAGTGATACCATGACCGAGGGCGTTATTGCCGGATGGCATAAAAAAGTAGGTGATACGGTAAAGAAAGGTGAAGTGTTGGCTGATATCGAAACCGATAAAGCTACCATGGAATTGGAGAGTTATAAGGATGGGGTACTATTGTACCAAGGAGCTCAACCTGGAGAAAAAATTCAGGTGAATGATCTCCTTTGCATCATTGGTAAAGAAGGATTGGATGTAACAGCTATTGTTAACGCAGTAAAAGCAAATGGAAGTGCAGCACCTGTTGCAACAGCCCCTGCGACGGCATCTCAGCCTACTGTTGCTGCACCTGTTGCATCACCGGTACCGTCTGAAACAGTAATCAATGAAGGAAGAATATTTGCTTCACCATTAGCGAAAAAAATCGCAGGTGAAAAAGGCATTGATCTCCGTTATGTAAAAGGAACAGGTGATAATGGTAGAATTACCAAGAATGATGTGGATGCCTATGTTCCTGCTGCTACCTCAGCTCCCGCTACACCGGCAGCTAAGTCTTCCGCTCCAATTGCTACAGCTCCTGCCGGGCAAATAAGCTTCGAAGATGTTCCTGTATCTCAGATGCGTAAAACCATCGCTCGCCGTTTGAGCGAGAGTCTGTTTACAGCTCCGCATTTTTACCTGACGATGAGTATTGATATGGATGCAGCTGTTGCAGCTCGTGCTAAGATCAATGAAGTGGCACCGGTGAAGATCAGTTTCAATGATATGGTATTGAAGGCAACTGCATTGGCATTGAAACAACATCCAAAAGTAAATAGTAGTTGGTTGGGTGATACCATTCGCTATAATCATCACATCAATATTGGTGTAGCTGTTGCGGTGGAAGATGGCTTATTGGTACCAGTAGTTCGTTTTGCTGATACAAAATCATTAAGTCAAATCGGTGCTGAAGTAAAAGAATACGCGCAAAAAGCAAAAGATAAAAAATTACAACCTGCAGATTGGGAAGGTAGCACTTTCACCATTTCTAATTTGGGTATGTATGGTATCGATCAGTTCACTGCGATCATCAATCCACCAGACTCTTGTATTCTGGCAGTAGGAGGTATTTCACAAGTGCCTGTGGTTAAGAATGGACAAGTAGTTCCGGGCAATATCATGAAAGTGACATTGAGCTGCGACCACCGTTCTGTAGATGGTGCAACCGGTGCTGCTTTCTTGCAAACATTAAAGTCACTATTGGAAGAGCCTCTGAGAATGCTTGTATAAAAAGGTGAAGTCATAATATTTGAAGTGAAAGCTTTTTCCGAAAGGGAAAAGCTTTTTTCTTGCATTTATGGTGTTTAAAGGGTATTTTGTTTTATTGTCTTCTAATTAATCACTATAACTAAACCTTTCACCATGAGAAAACTCTTCACCGTTGCTCTAATGGCAACCATCATCTTTAGCTGTAAAAATGCGGAAGAAAAAAAAGAAGTAACAGCGGATGTTACCTATCCTTATTCATTGGAAAAACCGGATAATTGGGATATCGGTAGTAAAGAAAATACCTTACTTGTTATGAATGCTTTAAAGGCGTTTGAAGAAAACAAAGTAGAGGATTGTCTTTCTTACTTTGCTGATACAGTCAAATGGCGGGCTGATTACATGGATCAAACATTATCCAAAGACAGTCTGAGAACAGCGATGACGAATCTGAGAAATTCTTTGCAGGCGATACAGGTTAAAATGGGAGACTTCGAATCTGTAATCTCTAAAGATAAAAAAGACGAATGGGTAACATTATGGTATACAGAAATTGTTACCGATAAGACTGGTAAAACAGATTCATTAGCAATGGTTAATGATATCAAAGTTTCGAAAGGAAAAATTGTTGAGTTGAATGAATCCATCCGTCACTTCCCAACAAAAAAATTATAATTCAAAGCAAACTTATTTTACGAAAGAGAGCCGCTGAACAAATCAGCGGCTCTCTTTTTAATGGTAATCATTCACAATTGACCATTCACAATTCACCACTCATCACATCCAATCGGAGCCCCCGGAGCAATTTCTGCATGTTGTGGTATTTCTATGTCCTTAGGCTTTTCAATTCTTTCAATAGCATATAAATAATGTGGTCTCCATGAAACAGGATTCAGATCAGCTTGTCTTTTTGCATAAGCTTTTAGATTGTTTAATCTATCCAAACAAATAGACT
>JBDKEH010000075.1:0-5003 GCA_039795345.1 Bacteroidota bacterium | reverse complement strand
TTTGTGCTTTTCGCTCTTCAAAATTGTTTTTCATACTGTTCATTTTAATGGATGAATAATTAGAATGGCAAGTCATCTACCGGATCTGTGATGTCAGCAGAATCAGGTATTGAATTTTTTGATGTTGTTTTAGCGAAATGGATGATTTGGATTTTGTTAGCATGGCAGTTGATGCTTGCTTTTGGATTGCCTTCCATATCGCTGTAAGCACGCGGATAAATCCTTCCTGAGATGGTGACGATTGCGCCCTTTCTTAGCATTTTACTAATCTCTGTGTTCATCCACCATGCAACGTCGATATAGGTAGTGAACTCTTTGGATTCGGTACTTCCTTTTGGTTTATACCGTTCGTTTAATGCAATAGAAAAGTTGACGACTTCTTTTCCGCCTTTTACTACGCTGGTTCTAGCGTCTGTTGTAATTCTTCCTGTGAATTCCATGTTATTTTGTTTTTAGTTAGAAAAAACTGAACTGGGTTTTCTAATCGAACCCCTCTCAACATCCATGGAGGGGTTTGATTAGAAAATGATTGGACAGTACATAGCGCAGCGGTATGCATTATGATCATGGAACAGAACGATGAACGGAGTTATATCGTTTAATTCCAAACTATTTTTTGAAGGCTGGGCAAAAAAAAGCCGACATTTGCATGGCGGCCTAAATTCAATTTGGGCGATTAGATTTCTTCGTAAAAGGTCAGGAGGTTTCGATCGAGATCTACTGCATGAAATTCACGATGACCCCAGCGTTGCTCCTGTACAACTGTGTCAGGTTCGTGAAGGACAGCATGTTTTTTATATTCGTCATATAATTCACTAACTCCTTGCATTTTTATCCGGCAACTTGCTGTTCCAGCAATGAATGATTCAGCTCCAGACCAGATAGGCTTTAAGAACAATGATATACTCCTCCATTTCCAAGATCGATCACATGCCATCCAAAGATGTATCTCAACCGCGTCACGCACAGCAATAGCAAAAGAGTCCTCCTGGTGCCGGACGGTAAAACCCAATTTGTTGGTGTAATATTCGCATGCGCGTTTAATACTCTTTACGGGTAATGCCGGAATCGCATTTTGCATCTTCATAATGGTGCGTTTAATTGTTGTGTTTTATTTCGAACAGCACGAATTGCCCTGCTGTATTGGTGGACATTTCACCGTTCCGTAACTACAGAAGACGCAACAGTCACCTTGCTTCGGCTTCAATATAGTTTCGCAGCTGGTGCATTTATAGAAGAACATGCAGGCATCGGTGGGCATCGTTTCACTTTTCTTGAAGTTGCAGACCGGGCATGTAATTGTTGAAACAAGCGTTACTGTATTTTCCATTCTTAATTCTTTTTATCGCAACATGATTTAGTTAAACTTTCCTTGCAACCTTTTTTATTTCCCGCTGAGGAATTGTTGATCGTAAGCCCGGTGACTGTATAGCCGGTTTCGTTGATCCGCTTTGTGATTTCTGATTCATTTACTTTGCCCGGATCGTAAGTAACCAGGCTTGCACCTTTAGCGTAGGAAGTGGTGTACGCTGTAACTCCCGGAACTTTTGACAAGGCATTGTTTATTTCAATTTCACAACTCTCACAGGTCATTCCCTTGATCGTAAAATTTGTTTGTTTATCAGTTATCAATGCTTGTTTACCAAGAGGTTTTGAACCGGTATTTCCATAAAGAACTTTCGCATAGATTGGGAAGGTTATCATAACCAAAGAAAAGATCGTGATAATGACTAAAAATGTTGTGGACTGAAGAAAAGATGTCTTAGCTGGTATATCGCAATCGCAATTTATATCGATCTGTTTTGCCGGTTTTAATTTCTGATACCAGGCCAGTGCCAGCGTTGCTATTGATAAAGCTATCAGGTAAGGCCGTGCTGGTTCAATCCAAGAAAAATTGGCTGCCACACTGCTACTACCCGCAAGCAATGCTATTACGGGGGTAATACAACAAAGCGAAGCAGCAATTGCTGAAAGTAGGCTAGTACTGATCACCGTTCCTTGTGTCTTGGTGCTGATCATACCGTTTGGAGTTTTTCAGTTTGACGATTAATATGTTTGAAGAAGGGCTTTAAAATCTTCATGTTTGCCTGAGTCAATGAGTAATAGATAGTTTGCCCTTCTTTACGGGAAACGATCAGATTGCCATCTTTTAATTTGCGAAGATGTTGAGATACGGCAGGGACAGTCATGCTTAAAATATCGGCAAGATCGCACGGACACAACTCGTTTTCTTCTTCAAGTAAGAAAATCATTTTCAGTCGCACTTCATTGCCTGCTAAAGCCAATAGATTTGACAACTGACCGAAAGATTGTTGAGCGGTTTTCAACTTTGACTTACAGTTTCGAATCTGCGCGTGATCGGCAAGAAGCCTTATACAAGTATTGTTCTCCATACGGACAAATATAAGTGAAATAATAATTTAAGCAAATACTTAAATACAAAACCCTATTGGTAGCTACCAACCGAACAAACCATCATTGAACGGGACGATGAACGGACTGCGACGCAACGAAGAATCACCAAAGAACAAAACGCTGGAGCCAACACCCTACGTCACCTGCAGCACCTTCCGCTTCTTCGCGTGCCTTTTCGAGATAGGCGAGATTTCGAGTTCAACCTGATTATATCGCTCCAGCTTTTGCACCTGTTCTTTTTTCTGCACCTTTAGTTTTTCTTTCTGTTCAAGCTGTTTCACCTCCGCGTTCTCGACATTTTTAGCGTTTACCTCCAAAGAAAAAGGAGTCCGGTTTTTCAATACACCGAAGATAACACGCAATAGTTTGTGCATCACAACACCCATCGCATTAAAGTGATTCTTTCCTTTCGCTCTCGCATTGCTGTAAATATTTTTGAACAAATCACTATATCGGATCGAGGTAAGGCTACTCATAAATAGTACAGCTCTGATTTCAGAACGACCTTTCTTACTCATGTGATTGCCCCATTTGCCATCACCGCTTTGTTTAAATACTGGGTGGAGGCCAAAGTATGCACTTAGTTTTTTGGCATTTTCAAATCGATGAATGTTTTCGATTTCAATCAGTATTTCAACTGCGCTTTGATTACCAAGACCAGAAATAGAAGTTAGCAATTTCACTTCTTCACAATCTGCATATGCTTTTATCAGCTTGTTTTTTTCTTCACGGATCGCCTCGTCTAAATGAACCATCTGTTTGATCGTGCTTTTTATTACTGAGCTGATGTGTTCGGTTGTCCGGTGTTTGCTTTCTTTTGTTTTGTTTAAAATTGCTTCAGCTTTCTCAGTGGTTATACCTTTGATTTTGATAAGCCCTTTTGGACCCGCCTTATTGATTGCGGTTACGCTCGCATATTTTGACAACATATTCAACAGCCAACCAGGAGCGCCATGTCTGCAATAGGCCATGAGTGGACTTAGTTCCTGATACAACAATTTTTCAAGTTGATTGCTCAACTGTATTCTCTGCTTTTTAAGCATCCTGATAAATGTGTTATGCCTTCGTCCATCGGTGTACTTTCTAAAAGATTTCGGATCATCGATCCATTGAATTTTATGACGAAAGTCAATAAGGTACATTGCGATATTCTCGGCACTTACACTATCAGTGATTGTTCTTTTTAACGCTGCATCACTTAATGATTTTACACCTTTAGCATTTAACCGGGCAATCTTTAAAGGACGGGTGAGAGCCAATTCCTGTAAAAAGTTAATCCAGTTGTTTTCGTAACCGCCGGTGCTTTCAACACCACAATAGATGGTGTCAAAATTTTGTTTGACCAGCCATTTGTCAATTAATTCTTCGAGTCTTTGATGTCCATCCTGAACATCGTAAAGACGGAATGCAGCTTCAACCGGAACCTTCGCCGCGTTGACTACATACAGATCCGCATAACCTTTACTAATGTCCAGGCCAAGAAAACCGTCGTTGTTCATAAATTGGATTTGGGTTAATAAAATGAATCAAGCATCGTTCAAGCTTGTGGAATACGGTATCAATACCAAGTTATATCCCGAACTCTACTTGAATAAGGAAACACTCCGTTACGGTATCTATACCAATGTCGCGTTACTTCCTTATTTCAAAGGTTGTAACGGCATGGCTGTTATGTTGTCAGATTTGGGAAAAAGAAGTGGAAAGGAGACACTCCGGTTAAGGTATCATGTACCAGCGTCGCAAACCTCCTTTTCCACCATGTCTTGTTTACACATTTGTTATTAGAAGACAAACATACAAGCGTCGCAACAACTGCTCCTACTTAGAAACTTCAGCCGACAAAACACCTTCTCTTATAAACTTTATGTATGACTCTCGCTGAGGTAAGGAGATAGGTGAGGGGCAGTGTCGACCAACTATAAAGTCCTGTATGAGTTGTCGATATTTTTCTTCAGCTACTTCCGATAATAAGATTTGATCTCCAAATACGATTTCGAATGTCCAGTCATAGCCAAAATATTGGATGAAATGTTCCGCTATTTGCTTTTTTAGAAGCAATTGCCTTTTATTTCTGAAATGCTTTGGTTTTACTTCTATCAGTTTGGCTTCGCCTGTCTGATAATTCCGGATCAAAAAATCAGGAGTATACCTTCTCAGCTCTTTTTCGACACTTTTTGTAGTCTTATTCACCGAGAAATAAATCTGCAGATTATCTCGCTGCCAAGCATGTGTATTTTCAATGGATAAAATGTATCTCAACTCTAACAAGGAATCCATCCATTGTCCATGATACAAACAAGGGGATGCTTTTTTGGTGTAATTATGTTTCTCCATTTCATAGTGTCTTGCATGTTACCAACCTCGCATCAGGAAGTCGAGTTCCGCATTTGATTTATACGCTGATCCTGTTTTTGCGCCTGTGATTCTTTGATAATATTCTTCATACCACAGATATCTTTCTTTACCCGATCGTTTCAGGCAATCTTGGTAATGCCGGAGTTGTTCTTCAGTGAGTGTGATTTGGTCGTCAAAAATGATCTTGTATTGCCAATCAAATTTGAGGGTGCGGATGTAATTGTTGGCAACTT
>JBDKEH010000038.1:0-15312 GCA_039795345.1 Bacteroidota bacterium | reverse complement strand
TAATTCGTTAAATTGATTAGAATATTTGTGTTTTATCATTTACAACAGAGTCTGTCTCTACAGTTGCATGTTTTTCTTCTTCCACTGTTTTAAAAAATCTTTTCTGAAAGATCAATATTGCAATAACACCCGATGAAATGGCAGCATCAGCCAGGTTGAATACCGGTCTGAAAAATTCAAAATCATCTCCCCCAACAAAAGGTATCCAATCAGGATATTTTGCATTGGTGATGATAGGGAAATAAAACATATCTACCACTTTACCATAAAACAATCCTGCATAACCTCCACCATCAGGAAACAGGGTCGCTACATTTTGTGTAAAAGGATTGCTTTGTTCAAAGATCAATCCATAAAACAAGCTATCGATCAGATTACCCAATGCTCCTGCATAAATCAATCCTGCACAGATCATAAAACCACGATGGTATTTTTTCTTTAGGAAATCGCGTAATAAAAAAGTACCCCAGATCACTGCTACAAGACGAAAAAGAGTGAGGGCAATTTTTCCAATACCACCACCGAATTTCCAGCCCCAGGCCATGCCTTCATTTTCTACAAAATGTAATCGGAACCAATTTCCGATCATATTATGTTCCTCACCCGCATAATAGGTTAATTTGATATAGAACTTTAATGCCTGATCGGCGACTATAATGGCAAGTATCAAAAAAATCAGATGCTTCGCTTTCACTGCTGGTAGTTTTTTATCTGGCAACAAAGATAGGGGTTGGGTTATTCTAAAAAGGTTAAAGGCTTATTCTTCTACATAAACCCGTTTGACTCGCTGACTTACAGAGGTCATGATCTCATATGGAATGGTGCCGGACGACTTAGCCAGTTCTTGAATAGATAGTTGTTTCCCAAAAATTTCTACTTCATCACCTTCCATCACACCTGAAATATGAGTTACATCGATCATGGTCATATCCATACAAACATTCCCAATAACAGGTGCTCTTTGACCACGAACAAGTACTTGTCCGATTCCATTTCCGAAACGGCGGCTATACCCATCCGCATAACCAATACGAATCGTAGCGATTTTGCTTTCTTGTTGAACCACGCCATTTCTGTTATACCCAACGGTTTCTCCTGCTGCAACTGTGCGAATCTGAGCAATTGTTGATTTCAAAGTGGCAACCGTTTGTAATGAAAGTTGATGCGTTTCGGCACTGTCTACCCCATACAATCCAATACCTAAACGAACCATATCAAACTGATATCCCGGATGACGGAATATACCTGCTGAATTGGCAATATGACGAATAAAAGAATAATTCAAATGACCACTCAATATTTCACAAGCTTCAGTAAATGCCTGAACCTGTTGTTGGGTAAAAGTATCCAGTGAAGGATTTTCACTACCGGCCAAATGACTCAGTACTGATTTTACAACCATGGTACCTTTTTGCTTCAGTTCAACAGCTAAGTCATTTGCTTCTTTGACCTCAAAACCCAAACGGTTCATTCCCGTATTGAATTTGATATGAACAGGGTATTGTTGAATCCCTTGGCTCTCCAGAAATAAATGAAAAGATCGATAAATATTGAAGGAGTATATCTCAGGTTCCAAGTCATATTGGATCATGGCATCAAATCCTGCCTCATCTACATTCATCACCATAATGGGTAAACTGATACCCGCTTTTCTCAACTCTACTCCTTCATCGGCATACGCTACTGCGAGATAATCAATTTTATGAAACTGTAATACCCGCGCCACTTCTGCAGATCCACTTCCATAACTAAAAGCTTTTACCATAGCCATTAGCTTAGTAGTCGGTTCCAAAAATTGTTGATACGCTTTCAAGTTATGGATCATTGCCGTAAGATTAACTTCCATGACTGTCTGGTGTACCTTTTGCTCTAACCACTGACTAATGCGCTCAAAAGAAAATATTCGTGCACCTTTTAAAAGAATATATTCATCCTTGAACTGATTCAAACTTACTCGTTCTAAAAATTCAGCAGTAGATGTATAACAACTGATCATTGGAATATCACTCTTTCCATGATCCATACTATTTAATAAACCATTGAAATATCCTGCAATAGCCGGACCAACTCCTATGCATTTGTTTATCCCTCTTCTGCTGAGTTTTTCCAATATGATCTGATATAAATTTTCATCAGGAATACCACTTTGTAAAATATCAGAAAGAATAACTGTGGTTTTATTGTTACCTGCTTGTTGCAACAAAAAATCAAGTGCTAACTCCAAAGAAGCAATATCATTGCTATAACTATCATTGAGTAGATAGCAATTATTGACTGCTTTTTTCAGCTGCATACGCATATCCACAGGTTGTAATAGCAACATCCTTTGTTGGATCATTGATAGCTGATATCCTTGTGCTAACATCAAAGCCCAGCAAGTAATCGCATTATCAATAGATATCCGATCTGTGAAAGGGATAGTGATGTATATCTTTTCCTGCTGATATAAAGCAGTGATCATTGTTTCACGATCTGTACTTTCTTCATTGATGACTTGCAGATCAGATATATCTGTTCTACTCCATGAAAAAAAGCGTATATCGCTTTTGAACAAAGCGCTATCACTTGTACCCGGAAAACAATGAGGAGCAATCCCATCACGGCAGAAAATCAACAGATCCACTGTTTTGAATAGTTTTGCTTTTTCCAGTGCTTTTTCTCTTTCACTTGTAAAGCCTTCATTATGTGCAGCGCCTAAATTGGTCCAGATACCGATGTTAGGTTGAATGATTTGTTGGAGTGCATCCATCTCTCCCTTTTCTGATATTCCCGCTTCAAAAATGGCTAGTGTGTGCATGGGTTGCAATTGCCATACACTTAATGGTACACCAATTTGTGAGTTATAACTACGTGGACTTCTTACGATCTGCTGATTGGTATTCAATAGCTGATAGAGCCATTCTTTTACTATTGTTTTCCCGTTACTACCGGTGATGCCTATAACAGGTATATGAAACTGACTTCGATGAAAAGCAGCTAATTGCTGCAAAGCTTTTAGTACATCTTTTACTAATAAGAATGAAGCATCAGGATATTTTGCAACTGCATCGAATGAATCTTGTACAACAAATGATCGTAATCCTCGATCATACAGTTCTTCAATGAATGCGTGTCCATCTCTTCTTGGACCACTGATTGCAAAGAAAAGTGTTGTGTCGGGAAATAATAATTTACGACTATCGGTAAGCAAATACTGCACCATTCGATTATCGGCAGGCATATTTTGAGCCTGAATAATGGTGGCGATATGTTGCAGAGAATAAGTCAAGCAGTATGATTAATGATCAGATAGACCCGTCATGTACATCTTTTGGTGTCCCTTTTTTACTGGCGAACATAGAGTAGAAGATAGAACCTGAAATACACAAAACGATCAACCCGAGTGAGATGAATACTTGAGTTGATTTATCGATCCACATATTGATATAATGTTCACCCAACATTTTGATACCAATGATTACAAGTACAATGGCAATACCTTGTTGCAAGTAATCAAATTTGGAAACGGCTCCTCTTAATAAAAAGAATAAAGAACGTAAGCCAAGTACTGCAAAAATGTTAGAAGTATAGATCACTAGTTTATCCCTTGAAATACCCATCACAGCCGGGATAGAATCCAATGCGAAAACAAGGTCAATAGAAGCCAGTAATACTACTACTACAAAAAGTGTGGTATATAAAGGTTTACCATTTTCTCTTACAACGTATTTCCCATCTCCATCATGAGGCGCTAATGGCAGATAGGTTTTTAAAAAGCGATAAATCTTAGTATCATGCGGTTCAAATTCTTTTTCTTCATTAGAACTAAACATTTTGTACCCTGTGTATACCAGAAAGACTCCAAATATGTACAATACCCAATGGAATTGCTCTACCAATGCTACCCCAATAGTGATGAAGATGATACGAAAAACGATTGCCATTAGAATGCCGATCAATAAAACGCGGGAATAATATTTCTCTTTTACCTTGAATGAATTAAAAATGAGAATGAAGACAAAAATATTATCGATACTTAAACTCCATTCCATCAAATAAGCGCTAAGGTATTCCAGAGCGAGCTTCTGCCCTTCTTCAACCCACATAAAAACGAAGAATCCTAATGCCAGAGTCACCCAAAAAAATGTTTGTTTGAGCGCCTGTTTAATGGTGATATGAGCATTCTTCTTACTTAGTAATCCTAGGTCAAAGACCAAGGCAAGTACCAATACAATTCCGAAAACAAGATAAACGATCTGGTGTGTGGTCATGCGGGTAAATTATGGCGTAAAGATAACACGCAACGACTTCAGAGCCTTTTTAAATGCTGTATTTCTTTTTTCTTCGCCATTGGATCATCCCCCCGGCAATAGCTAATACGAATAAGGGGGTAACAATATTGATGAATTGCCAGGTCGTTTTTTGAGATGCGATTTTTTCTTTATCCAACAATCGCAAAACAATGGTCTTATTCCTACTCTCAAATAAACCATTATTGCTGACGAGATAATCAATACAATTCAAAAAGAATTCCCGATTGGCAAATCGATAACCCTCAAATGGCAGTTCTCCCATGGGTAAAGGACCGGTGGTGTTACTGATAGCATTGGTTACAATATCTGCATCTGAAACTACGATCTGTTTCCCTTCTTTCACAGCGGTTCTTTGAAAAGGCCTGCCTGTAGTACGTTGAACGGAATCCATCAAGTTACTACTAGCTCTATTAGCAAAAAGCGACTGAAATTTTCCTTCTAATAAAACGGCAACAGGAACATAACTTCTATTGAATGAAAAAAGGTCTTCTTCACTTTTCACACTATTGATCGTTACCAATGCCGGAGAAGAGATACTGCGACTATTGGTATCAGAAGCCAATAAGATGGTCTTTTGTATACCCGGCGATTTCACCGTATCAATACTAGACGGAAAAATGGGGAGCACTCTATCCAG
The DNA here is from genome assembly GCA_039795345.1 of Bacteroidota bacterium. Classification (GTDB taxonomy): domain Bacteria; phylum Bacteroidota; class Bacteroidia; order Chitinophagales; family Chitinophagaceae; genus Sediminibacterium. Next base: position 10,383 of record JBDKEH010000038.1, on the reverse strand, counting down.
ATTCTTTGAAACAGGGTTATCTGTTTTTGAAGAAAGGAAAGGATAATAAGGCCAAGGAACTCTTTGCATATTGGGAGATCCATCAGGATTACGTCCAACTACAATGGGAATTTTTGAACAGTTCAAATCTTGCAGTAGATCACCATTGATACGCACTCCATATTTGAATAAAAGGTCGTCAATATCCAATCCACGATCATATGCTGTGTACTCAGCCTGACTTCTCATCAGGCTATCCAGTTCTGCATGGAGTTTATCAATGAACCAAATGATCTTACCACCATTCATAACATATTGATCCAATTTCAATTTATCTTCTTCTGTAAAGACACTGGTAGGTTTTACGATCACCAACGCATCAATCAAAGCAGGGTCAGGATAGCCTTGTTTCAAATCAAAGACTGCTAATCGATAATCATTCCGTAAACTTTCACCCAGGTCATTGATCTTCATATCGATGGGTTCTCCATTACCAACGAGGTACGCAATAGTTGGAATGTATTCACGTGTCAGCTTATCAATGGCATTGGCGAACTTATATTCAAGCAAAGCCTCGGCAGCATTGCGAGTGGCTTCTTTATCTTCCAAAGGCTCCACATCATTCACAACATTGTACTGCTTGAATACACGTCTGCTACTTCTCAGATCTATCGCAATAGGCTTTCGATTACCATACTTCACCAAGGCAGATGGAATGATCAGTTGTGAAGTGGACTCATCGGTATTAGTAACTTCTGTTCTTTCAAATACTACACCTAAACGAGCTAAGCTGTCATACAAAATAGCTTTAGCCGTATCATTGCTAATATCTTCTCCCGGCTTTTCAAATTTTACACGAACGAGATTACCCGAAAGCGATGAAAAATCTTCGAGTAATTCCTTTGTTGCAACAGATAACTTTTTATAATCAGCCGGAAGATTGCCCGTCAAAAAAACATCGATCTCTATAACGGTATCAACATTTGACAATAATTGTTTAGTAGCATTGGTTAAGCTGTACCTTTTATCAGCTGTAAGATCTGCTCGAAAAGTAATCCCTGCAGAAAGATACACGACCGTGATGAATACAATCAATAATGTGATCCATCCATATTTATGAAGCAATATTTTTTGCATAGTTCAATTCTATCTTTTCAACAGGTTTTGTTGTGTGATCAGCAGAAAAAAATAAATGATACCTATAAAATAAATTAGGTCACTGATACGGATGACGCCTCGGCTAATACTTCTGTAATGAAAACTGATCCCTAGCATTTCCAAATAATAATCAAGTCCACCACTGAATACAGATAATTTACTAATAGCATCAAATCCATTATATAAAAGAAAACATACAAAAGCTCCGGTGATAAATGCAACAACTGTATTTGAAGTAAAACTACTGGTACAAATACCGATCGCTGTGAATACTGCACCCAATAATAATAGTCCGATATAGCTACCCGCAGTGGCACCCAAATCGATTCCTCCTGTTACACTGAGTTGTTGAACAGATATGGCATAGATCAATGTGGGAATGACTGCACAGAAGGTGATCAACATCGCACCAAAAAATTTACCCATCACCAATTGAGCAGGTGTTAATGGAAGTGTTCTTAGAATTTCAAAACTTCCTGATTTGAATTCATCTGCAAAACTGCGCATCGTAATAGTAGGTACCATCAGTAATAGAACCCATGGAGCGAGACTAAAAAAACCTGATAGACTTGCATATCCAAATTCAAGAATACTAGTATCGGGAAATACAAATAACATGAGGCCATTCAATAATAGAAATACGGCCAAAGCAATGTAGCCGGTCAGACTACTAAAAAATTGTTGCCATTCTTTTTTGCAGATCATCCACATGGTGTCAAAACTAATTGTTCTGCGCCATACAGCTACCGATCATGTATATTTTATGTGTTCTTTATGGAATTGATGAGAGACAGCATCCTATATAAAACAACTACTATGAAACTACGCATTGCATTATTGCTGTTGGGTTTATTAGGGATAGGTATATTGGCCCAAAGTCAGCAAGAGCCTCCAAAGCCAAAAAAACCGGAAGCCCCACCTAAAGTATTGGATGGGAAAGATGCTATTCCTGTGATTGTTTGGAGTAATAAAAAATCAAAAGTACCACCTCCACCCCCTCCGGCTCCTTCGAAGGCTACCCCTCCTAAAGTGGTAAAACAGCCGGGGAAGCCTGCTCCACCACCTCCCCCGCCTAAACCGGAGAAGGCAAAAATTGAACATGATTAGTTAAGAGGATTGTAGTTTGCCATGGGTATTAATGCCAAATACATCTCATAATTAGGATAGCCGATGACGTTTCAGGAGTTGAAGAAACTCTTGTTCTGACGTCATTTGGGAATGATGTTTTTCCTGATTATAAATGTAATTTTTAATCTGGATCAAGTTCGATTGACAAACAGAGCTGACAAAATATTCACTTTGCCATTCCAACTTTACGCCAAAATCCTGAAGATTAAACCAATGAGCAGATTCACCTTTGATCAACATCATGATTTTATCAATGGTTTGACCTGACTTTAGTTGAACTAAACAATGAAGATGATCAACATAACCATTGATACAAATAATATGAATGTTTTTCGATGGTGCATTCTTTCTGATGTGCTCCAATAATTGATGTCTGATATTCGTAGATAGAATCGGAACCCTATATTTTGTACTCCATACAAAATGTAGATATACAGCTGATCTTGGCATCTGAATTGGTTTGAGGCTACCAATATTCTGCCGAACTGGATTGCGGTTTATACGGATTTTTTAACCGCTTCATTCTCGCCGGACTGAAGTCCGGACCTATTTAAATTCATTCCCTGAGAAACGCTTTTCCCCCCGTATCAGGATACACTCAAATACAATTCATTTTTAAATAGCTCCGGGCTTCAGCCCGGAGAATAAAAAAGCCCGAAGGATACCTTCGGGCCTTATACAATTTTATCGTGTATGCTATACTGCAAAACTCTCACCACAACCACAACTCCTGCTGGCATTAGGATTATTGAAATAAAATCCTTTACCATTCAATCCATCAGAGAAGTCAAGCTCAGTGTTTACGAGGTATAAAAAGCTTTTCAGGTCTGTTACTACTTTGACTCCATTATCTTCGAATACCTGATCCATTGGTTTGATTTCATTATCGAAATCTAATTTGTAGCTTAATCCTGAACAACCTCCACCTACCACACCTACACGCAGAAAGTAAGAAGTATCTCCAGCTACACCTGCTTCTTCCATCAGTTGCTGTACTTTCTTCTTTGCTTTATCGCTTACGTAGATACTGTTTTCTGTTGCTACCATTTGGCTTATAAGTTAATGGCTCATAGCTGATGATATTTCACATCAACTTGATACAATTAGTGAACTCCTTTTTCTTCAAATACCAGTTCTTCCAAACCGTTCTTTTTGCGGTAGTCATTGATCGCTGCTTTGATCGCATCTTCAGCTAATACAGAGCAGTGAATTTTCACCGGAGGAAGGTTTAATTCTTCTACCAGATCCATATTATCGATCGCTACTGCCTGATCAACAGTTTTGCCTTTCAGCCACTCTGTTGCCAAAGAAGAAGAAGCGATGGCAGAGCCACAACCAAAGGTTTTGAATTTGGCATCTGTAATAACACCGGTTGTGTCATCTACTTCGATCTGTAAACGCATCACGTCACCGCATTCTGGTGCGCCTACCAATCCGGTACCAACATTCTTTTTTGCCTTATCAAGTGTACCCACATTCTTGGGGTTGTTGTAATGGTCGATTACTTTTTCTGAATATGCCATGGTTGAATCAATTTGTAATGATTATTAATGATGTGCCCACTCAATGGAGTTCAAGTCAATACCTTCTTTGAACATTTCCCAAAGCGGACTCATTTCACGCAATTTAATAACAGTATCACTAACGGCTTTAATAGTGTAGTCGATCTGTTCTTCAGTCGTAAATCTACCCAATCCAAAACGAAGTGAACTGTGTGCCAGATCATCGCCCAAACCTAATGCCTTCAAAACATAACTGGGTTCCAGTGAAGCTGAAGTACAGGCTGATCCTGATGATAGAGCAATATTTTTATTGAAGCCCATCATCAAACCTTCCCCTTCCACATATTTGAAAGAGATATTGGATACATGTGGGAGACGATGTTCACGACTACCATTCACATAAGCTTCTTCTAATTGCATTAATGCATTTTCCAGTTTATCACGGAGTTTGCTCAGTCTGGCGGCATCATCTGCCATTTCCAAACGAGCCAATTCGCAAGCTTTTCCAAAACCAACGATACCGGGCACATTCAAAGTACCGCTACGCATACCTCTCTCGTGTCCGCCACCGTCCATTTGAGCGGTTACTTTCACACGAGGATTCTTCCTACGTACATACAGTGCTCCTACTCCTTTTGGACCGTACATTTTATGTCCGGTGAAAGCCATGATATCAATACCATCTTTATTAACGTCAACAGGAATTTTACCTACTGCCTGTGTACCATCTGTAAAGAAGAGCACACCATGCTTACGAGCAATGGCACTAATTTCTTTTACCGGCTGAATTACACCGATCTCATTATTGGCATACATGATGGCAATGAGAATGGTAGTTGGTTTGATCGCAGCTTCCAGCTGCTTCAAGTCGATCAGACCTTCCGGATTTACTTCCAGATAGGTCACTTCTCCACCCTGACGCTCAATATGCTTACAGGTATCTAATACAGCTTTGTGTTCAGTGGTGCAAGTGATGATATGATTGCCTTTGCTGGCATACATTTCAAACACTCCTTTGATACCTAGGTTATCACCTTCAGTAGCGCCTGAAGTGAAAATGATCTCTTTAGGATCAGCGCCAATCAATTTGGCTACTTGTTCACGAGCATAATCTACAGCTTCTTCAGCCTGCCATCCAAAAGAGTGGTTGCGGCTGGCTGCATTACCAAAATGCTCGGTAAAATAAGGTATCATCGCTTCCAACACACGCGGATCCATGGGTGTGGTGGCATTGTTATCAAGGTAAATCGGTAGTTTCAACATAATCCTCAGTAATTTGCTTGCTTATTAACACAAAAATACGTCAATAGGTTTATACTTGCGGGAGCGAAAAACCTGTCTGATCGCTTTTTTTCACAAATCGAAAGCCCTGTATTAAAATTTATAATTATGTTAAAAGTGGAGCATATTGGATTGGCCGTGAAGAGTTTTGAGCAATCCATCCCCTTATTCGAGCAATTATTGTCTACCCCTTGCTATAAAACCGAGATGGTGGCTTCCGAAAAGGTGAATACTGCTTTTTTTCAGGTAGGTGAGACCAAGATAGAATTACTGGAAAGTACTGATCCTGAAGGCGTGATCGCCAAATTCATAGAAAAAAAGGGTGAAGGCATGCACCATATCGCCTTTGAAGTGGCCGATATCGAGGCTGAAATGAAACGACTCTCCGATCTTGGCTTCCAACTGCTCAATCCCGTCCCCAAACAAGGTGCGGATAATAAACTGGTCTGCTTTCTACATCCCAAAGGAACAAATGGGGTGTTGATTGAGTTGTGTCAGGAGAGGTGAAAAGTGAGTAGTGAGTAGTGAGTTAAGGATTTCTTTTTCTTGTGGCTTGCAGCTTGAAGCTCGCAGCTTACTGCAACCCCAACTTCTCCACTGCCACCTGCGCAGCTACTTGTGAAGCATCTTTTTTGTTGTAGCCTTTTCCAATAGAGAGAAGTTCACCATCAAGCATGATGTGTATGGTGAATAGTCGGCGAGAGCCTTCCATTTTTTCTTCGGCGAGATCAAAGGATAAGGATTTTCCATTTTTACTTGCCCATCCGATGAGTTTATTTTTCAGATTGATATCTACTGATTCCAGATCATCCACAAACATGTGCGGGATCACAATTTGTTTCAATACCCAATGTTGTGTTTTTTCATATCCTTTGTCCAGATACACTGCACCTACCACTGCTTCGAGTGTATTACCAAATATCTGACTGCCTTTGAGAGAACTATCGAACTTATTATAGAAAGTAAGTTTTCGCAATCCCATCTTCAGTGCAATGTCGTTGAGTTGCTGACGGTTCACCATTTTACTGCGCATCTCAGTCAGAAAACCTTCGCCTTTGTAGGGGTAACGCTTGAATAAATAATCAGCTACCACTGCACTCAATACAGCATCACCGAGATATTCTAGTCGCTCATTATTCTCTTCGGGACTGTCTTTTACAGAACGATGGCTTAGTGCAGTTCGATACAACAAAAGATTACCGGGCTTTAATCCCAATACATTCTTTAGCTGTGCCTCAAAGGAAGCGTCGGGTGAAGAAGAGGAGAAAAGTTTTTTAAAAAACTGCACAACTTATGCTGAATATTTTTTGACAATCACACAGGCATTGTGTCCACCAAAACCAAAGGTATTACTCAATGCCGCGCGAACGGTTTTCTTTTGTGCCTGATTGAATGTAAAATTCAATTTTGGATCCAGTTCCGGATCATCCGTAAAGTGATTGATCGTTGGTGGAATGATATCATGAATCACACTTTGAATACAAGCGATCGCTTCAATCACCCCTGCTGCACCCAAACAGTGGCCTGTCATGGATTTGGTAGCGCTGATGTTCAGGCTATATGCATGTTCACCAAATACTTCTGTGATGGCTTTAGCCTCAGCGCCATCACCCAATGGTGTAGAAGTACCGTGGGTATTGATGTAATCGATCTCTTCCGGACGCATTCCTGCATCTTTCAGAGCTGCTAACATCACATTACGCGCACCCAATCCTTCTGGATGTGGTGCTGTCAAATGATAGGCATCCGCAGTAGCTCCGCCACCTGCAATTTCGCAATAGATCTTAGCGCCACGCTTGATCGCATGATCATAATCTTCCAGAATCAATGCACCTGCAGCTTCTCCCATTACAAAACCATCACGGTCTTTATCGTAAGGGCGACTGGCCGTTTTAGGATCATCATTGCGTTCGCTCATGGCTTTCATGGCATTGAAACCACCCAAGCCTGCTTCGCTGATCACCGCTTCGGCTCCACCTGAAATAATGATATCCGCTTTACCTAAACGAATGGTATCCACAGCACTGATAATGGCATTGGTACTGGATGCACAAGCGCTCACCACCGCATAGTTTGGACCACGAAAACCGTGACGCATGGAGATGAGCCCGGCAGCAATGTCCAAGATCATTTTTGGAATGAAGAAGGGATTAAAACGAGGTGTTCCATCGCCTTTGGCGAAATTGATCACTTCTTCTTGGAAAGTAGTTAAACCACCGATACCACTGGCGAAGATGACGCCCACACGGTCGATGTCTACATTGTCTTTAGAGATACCTGCATCAGTTACAGCCATTTCGCTTGCTGCGATAGCAAGTTGAGCAAAACGGTCTGTTTTACGGGCTTCTTTCTTATCCATGAACTGGGTAGGATCGAACCCTTTGATCTCACAGGCAAAACGGGTTTTGAATTTGGAGGCGTCGAACAAAGTGATGTTATCAGCACCTGATACACCATTGATCAGACCAGTCCAATAAGAATTGAGGTCATTTCCAAGGGGTGTAAGGGTTCCTATTCCGGTAACAACAACGCGCTTTAATTCCATGTTCAAAACCTGTTTAAGTGAGCATCCGCCTTTTGTGGCCCGAAGCCGCAGAAAGGCGGATGCATGAAATTATTCCTTCAATAAAGTATATGCTCTTACTTAGCGTGCTCTTCCAGGTAAGCAACGGCCTGACCAACAGTAGTGATGGTTTCTGCCTGCTCATCAGGAATAGAGATATTGAATTCTTTTTCGAATTCCATAATCAACTCCACGGTATCCAGAGAGTCTGCACCGAGGTCGTTAGTGAAAGAAGCCTCATTGGTAACTTCGGCCTCGTCAACCCCTAACTTGTCAACTATGATTTTCTTTACTCTTGTTGCGATGTCTGACATTGTAAAAAGTTTTTGTTACAGCCGCAAAAATATACTTTTTGTCAAATAAGCAATCTTTTCGGGCATATTTGTTTCCACAAGCAAAAACCCGCCATTTTCACCCCTTTTTATTGCTTTTCAGGTATTCTTTATATTAAAATGATTCTTATCTTGTATCCCCTTCCCCCTATACTATGGCACTAAAACTCATTGACCACGGCTCCAAAGAATACCAACAAATGGTAGAATTACGCTATCAGATCCTGCGTAAACCGCTCGGACTTGGCTTTACCATGGAGGAACTGGAAAAGGAAAAAAATGAGATCCTTATCGGTTGTTTTGATGAGGAAAAGCTGGAAGGTTGCTGTATGCTCAAAGACGAAGGCGATAAAACCGTTCGTTTACGTCAGATGGCTGTTCTTTCCGGACTACAGGGAAAAGGGATCGGCAGGGTACTAATGATGTTCGCCGAAAATATTGCCCGAGACCGTGGCTACAAACGACTCACCATGCACGCCAGGGGATCGGCAGTGGGCTTCTACGAAAAACTAGGCTACAATATCTGCAGCGACGAATTCTTTGAAGTGACGATTCCACACTATATCATGGAGAAAACGCTGTAGGAATAAGGAATCAGAAATAAGAAAGTAGGGTAAGAGATTATACTTTCTGATTCCATATTTAACATTCCTTATTTCTCTGTTATCTTCCTCCTCAACATCCCTCTCAGATCATGTCTAAATTCTTCTCCCATATTTTCTTTGGGGACAAGAAAAAAAGATTTGCTATCGAAATAGAGATGAAAGAAATGTGGACTTTCAAAATAGCGTGAAAATTTTTTCCATTCCCAATCTACATAACCTCGCTCATTTTCTAAACGGATATGATCATCCGTAAAATCAATGATGAAATCATCTTTGAAAGTTTGTGCTTTTTTGTAAATGTTATTGGGAAGGATATACCAGAAAGATGCCATCAGCATGATCCAAATAAAAGAACCCAATAGAAATGGTTCGGGTCTGATTTTTTTTAGATAGAACAATACCGCTGCCGCAATCGCAAACACATTTACCAATATCATTAATACCCTGATCTCAGGCTTCTGCACAAAATGATAGCGCAATGCTTGGATCACTTTCTTTTTATCGTAGGAAAAGCTGACTTGCATCGTGCAAAGATAGGGAGGGATGGGAGATGTCTGATCTCAGATGTCAGGCGTCTGATTTGTTTTTTGCATGATTGCGAATTCTCTTTTTTACCGTCATTGCGAGCTTAGCGAGAAATCTCCCCACTGTTAGAGTACTCTTCAGCTTGATTATTCTACAACTATAGCTTAAAATCAAGTATAAATACGGTAAAATTTATCGCCAATAATTTACATCTTGTGTTTTCTGTATGCTGTCTAAAACAACCTTACAATATCAAAGCTGAAATCTTAATATATCATTCACTCACAATAACTAGTTATGAAAAATAAATGTATACTACTCATTTGTACCTGTATGATTGTATGGAGTTGTCAAACAGGTCATCGAATCTATGCTTCTACGCAGGGGCGTGAATTATTCAAAGTGACCATCTTCTATGCAAATGGAGAAGGTAAAACTTTTGACATGAAGTATTATGAAGACAGCCACATGCCAATGGTAGCCTCTTTGCTTGGTAAAAACTTACAATTTTATGAAATTGATAAAGGCATTTCCGGAAGAACCACTAATGATCCTACTCCTTTTCTTGCGATCGGTTATTTCTATATAAAAAACATCAAAGCTTACAACGATGCCATTGCTCAAAATAGAGAGGCGATTGTAAATGATTTTAAGCATTACACCAATATTCAACCCAGTATTCAAATAAGTGAAGTGAAGCAGGTGAGGAGATGATGAAGAAGAGAATGTAAAATCTGCGTCCCATCCTCCTCTTCATCATTTCCTCCGCAATCGTTTTCGGAAAAAATACTTGCTACAACACTATTACAGCTCACTGAAAGCAGTTAATTTACAAGGCTAACCTAACTGCTTGCCATGCATATTACTAAACCTCGTTTGAGTTTCTGGCAGATCATTAATATGAATGTCGGATTCTTTGGCATCCAATACAGTTTTGGATTACAACAAACAGCTGTCAATCCACTGTATAGTTTTTTGCACGCTAAACCGGAAGATTTACCACTACTCAATCTCGCAGGTCCCATGACTGGCCTGCTCATTCAACCAATCATTGGTGCATTAAGTGATAAAACCTGGCATCCTCGTTGGGGACGTCGTAAACCTTATTTTTTAATTGGCGCCATTTTTTGCAGTCTCTGTTTGTTTGCCTTTCCATTTAGTCGCGCATTATGGATGGCAGTTGGATTGCTTTGGATACTCGATGCTGCTAACAATACTGCCATGGAACCTTATCGTGCATTCATTGCCGATAAATTACCCCCCAGTCAAAGAGCACTCGGATTTCTTACACAAAGTTTTTTTACCGGACT
>JBDKEH010000039.1:0-6609 GCA_039795345.1 Bacteroidota bacterium | reverse complement strand
AGCCTGACCATCTTTTACGGAAGCCTTCCACAGATCGCCTTCAAAAGCAAAAACTACCGTTTCGCCATCCGGGCTCAAAGCAGGATTGGATAAGAAATAGGCTTGTCCGCCTTGCGCTATTGCAGTAAGTGACAAGCAAGTCATTAAAAATGAAAGAATGAATTTCATTGGAAAATAGTTTTGAATGGGTAAGATAAACATAAGTACCCCTATTTTACAAGGGGTTGGGAAGAGTGGCAGAAAAAAAAGGATGAGACCTCTTAAAAAGTTATCAAAGACTTATTGTATTAGTACTTCTCATACCAATCAAACTGCTCATGAACGATCTTAGACTTCTCTTTTTTGATATATTTCAAAAGCTCTGCAGCAACGGGTGCGTGTTTCTTACCCTTCAACCATATCAAACTCCAAGTAGTTTTGATAGGCAAGCCGGGAATAGGGATGATTTGTAATTCTTGATTACGCAATTCATTTCGAATACCAATCAGAGGCATGATCGAGTAACCCAACCCAGCTAATACAGCCTGCTTTACCGCTTCATTGGAAGTCAACTCCATTTTCTTGGCTACTTTAATTCTTTTTCGCTGAATAAAATTTTCCATGGTTTGTCGGGTACCCGAACCTTGCTCACGGAAAATCAATGGTAGTTGATCGAAAATATCTTTTGTATGGATCTGTTTAATCTTTTGTCCGGACTTACCGATCAGGAAAAGTTTGTTCTGCAACAGATCCACTTTTTCGATCGCCAATTTTTCCGGCAGGATCGATACCAATGCAAAGTCTACTTCATTATTTTGTAAGCTTTGCACCACCGCACTCTTATTGGTCACATCCATTTCCAGTGTTACACCTTGGTTTTCCCGCATAAAAGAAGATAGAAAATAAGGCATTACATATTTACCTGTAGATACAACCGATATTTTAACACGACCTGTCAGCTGTCCCTTATAAGCATGCATCTTATGTTGAATAGCGGTAACCTGATCCATGATCTCTTCTGCCGAAGCAGCAATTTCTCTTCCGAAATCAGTCACATATAAAGTACGGCCGATCATTTCTGTAAGGGGTAGATCAAACTGTTGCTGGAAATTTTTCAATTGAATAGAAACAGCTGGTTGTGTTAGAAACAATTCTTCTGCAGCCTTTGAAACACTTTTGTTTTTAACGACCGATAAGAATATTTCCAATTGGTTCAAAGTATAGTTCATAAAATTTATTTATGATTAGTATAATAAAGATATATAAATACTTATAGATTCTTTCGTACAACTTTGCGGTCAAATCTTCATTATGGACACAAAAACTCTGACAACAGCACAAACTTCTAAGTCACCACATTCAATTCGTAGTATTAACCTGATAGATGGGATCTTCACAACAGAAGAAGCCAAAGAGATCCTGACCAACTTATACAACAGCAAAATCAACTTCCATAACATGAAAAACTTCAGCCATCAGGAGCGTTATGGTCGTCCTCACAGTGCTTCTTTGGCGCGTATTGAATCATTGCGTATCAGTTTACAGAAAGTAACAGAAGCGATCAGAGAAGCAGAAAAAACCAATCAGATGATCAAGATCGGCTCTGCGGTAGAAATTGGTTTCATAGGTGAATTACAATAAGTGATCAGCGATAACTGTACACCTTTTTTCTTCATCTATCCCTGATACATTCATGAATTTTGACCTTTTACTTGAAAATCTTACCAACCCTGCACTTTTATTTTTTGTTCTCGGCATTGTAGCGGTACTGTTGAAAAGCGATCTGGAAATTCCCCCGAACTCTTCCAAATTCATTTCACTGTACCTGCTCTTTGCCATTGGTTTCAGGGGTGGACAAGAACTATCGCATGAAGTATTTACCAGTGAGATATTATGGTTGATGTTATCAGGCATTGGCATTTCTCTAATCATACCTCTCTATACATTTTTCATCCTTAAACAGAAATTCAATGTATTTGATTCCGGTGCTATCGCTGCTGCTTATGGTTCTGTAAGTGCAGTGACTTTTGTTACAGCCACTTCTTATCTGGAACATCATCAGCTAGAATTGCATGGCTATATGGTAGCCGTTATGGCCATGATGGAATCTCCTGCAATCATTGTGGGACTTCTTTTGATTTCCTATTTCTCTAATAGCGAAACCAAAGAGTTCTCCAAAAGATCTGTCGCCAAACATGCAATCACCAATGGAAGCGTGTTGTTGATTATAGGAAGTCTGATCATTGGTTTTCTTGCTAACAATAAACAGGCAGAAGATATCAAGCCTTTTACCAATGACCTATTCAAAGGATTTCTTGCGATCTTTTTGTTAGACATGGGTATTACCAGTGGTAGAAAGCTAAAATCACTGTTTGGTTTTGGATGGTTTCCATTTGTATTTGCCATCTGTGTTCCTTTGTTCAATGGAATAGCAGTGGCTTGGTTAAGCCAGTTTATCACCCATGATGTGTCCAATAGATTTATTCTGGCGATTCTTGCTGCAAGTGCTTCCTACATTGCAGTACCTGCTGCGATGAAGATAACAGTACCACAAGCCAACCCCGGACTATTCTTACCGATGACATTAGCAGTTACCTTCCCTATCAATATTACAGTGGGGATGCCTTTGTATTACTGTGTGATTGTGTAATTATTTTCTGTGTTTCTCTGTGTCTTCAGTGGCAACAAATAATGCCACTGAAGACACAGATGAGCACTGAAATTAGATGACTACGTTGATCATTTTCCCTTTTACGAAGATGAGTTTCTTCAAAGGTTTTCCTTCCATCCATTTTTGTACCAGCTCATTAGCGAGTACGATCTCTTTAACTTGATCTTCAGTAGCGTCCAATGCAATGGAAATATTGGTACGTGTTTTACCATTGATACTGATGGGATATTCTTTGCTTGTCTCCGTAACATACGCCGCATTGAATGCAGGGAAAGTTGCATCGAGTACAGAACTTTGATTACCTAATTGCTTCCAGAGTTCTGCAGCAATGTGTGGCGCGTAGGGGGTTAAGAGAATCAACAGATCTCCAAGTATTTGTTTTTTATGACATTTCAAATCACTCAACTCATTCACGCAGATCATAAAGCTACTCACAGCTGTATTGAAACTGTAACGCTCGGTATCGTCATCAATTTTTTTGATGGTGCGATGTAAGACTTTCAGTTCTTCAGCAGTGGGTTGATCATCTGTCCAGATCTTTCCTTTATTCTCATCAAAAAACAAACGCCATAATTTTTTCAAGAAACGATGTACCCCTTCAATACCCTTAGTATCCCATGGTTTACTCTGGTCTACCGGACCTAAGAACATTTCGTACATGCGGAAAGTATCTGCACCAAATTTCTCTACCAATGTATCCGGGTTTACAGTGTTGAATTTGGATTTGGACATTTTTTCTACTTCAACTCCGCAGATATACTTGCCATCTTCCAAAATAAATTCAGCATTGGCATATTCTCCGTTGCGCCATTTCTTGAAAGCTTCAATATCTAATTCAACACCATCCACAATGTTCACATCAACATGCAACTCATCTACTTCTATATCTTGCTTTAGGTTTGAGGAAATAAAAGTCTGTGTTCCTTTTTTTCGATACACAAACCTACTACTCCCTTGTATCATCCCCTGATTCAACAATTTCCTAAACGGTTCATCAAAACCAATATAACCTAAGTCATGTAAGGCTTTGGTCCACATACGGCTGTATAATAAATGTCCTACCGCATGTTCTGTTCCACCGATATACAGATCTACCTGATTCCAATAATCACTCACCTTCTTCTCACAAAATGCCTGTTCATTATTCGGATCCATGTAGCGCAAGAAATACCAACTGCTACCTGCATAACCGGGCATGGTATTGGTTTCACGTACTGCAGGTTTGCCTTTGTAAGTTGTATGCTTCCAATCATTCAAATTGGCCAGTGGTCCTTCTCCATCCGGACCGGGGCCATAACTCTCTACATCGGGTAATAAGAGTGGTAATTCTTTTTCATCCAATGGATATGCAACTCCATCCTGCCAAACGATCGGAAATGGTTCACCCCAATAACGTTGGCGACTGAATGCTGCATCACGCATTTTATAATTCACTTTGCGTTTGCCGATACCCATGGCTTCTAACTTCTCAATCACCACTTCAATGGCATCGCGCATTTTCATACCATTCAAGAATCCGCTATTACTCAGTACTGCATCTTTGGTTGCATTGGCATCTGTTCCATCAAAAGCATCACCAATAATATTCGTGATCGGAATATTAAAATGCTTGGCAAATTTGAAATCTCTTTCATCACCACAAGGAACAGCCATGATGGCTCCTGTTCCATATCCGGCAAGTACATATTCTGATATCCATACCGGGATCTCTCTTCCATCAAAAGGATTGATGGCATAAGCTCCCGTAAAACATCCCGTAATTTTTTTCTCCGCCTGACGCTCTCTATCGCTCCTGCTTTTCACATAAGTGATATATGCATCCACCGCTTCTTTCTGCTCAGCCGTTGTAATTTTTTCGATCAGTTCATGCTCCGGCGCCACTACCATAAAGTCTACACCGAAAATGGTATCAGGGCGGGTAGTGTAAACAAGAAGCTTTGAGCTGTGAGCCGCGAGCTGCGAGCCATTTTCGTGCTCGAAGCTCGAGGCTCGAAGCTCAAAGCTGATCTCCGCTCCCGAAGATTTACCGATCCAATTCGTTTGCATTTCTTTCATGGCTTCGCTGAACTCGATGGTATCAAGTCCGCTCAACAAACGATCCGCATATTCAGTGATACGTAAATACCATTGACGCAATTTCTTCTTTACAACAGGATGTCCGCCACGTTCACTTACTCCATTCACTACTTCATCATTGGCCAATACGGTTCCCAAAGCTTCGCACCAATTCACTTCACCATAACCACAAAAAGCAAGACGATAATCCATCAGAATATCTTGCTGTTCCTTTTCAGAAAAAGCTTTCCATGCTTCAGCAGTGAATTGCAGCGTAGGGTTACCCGGACAAATATGTTTCGTGTTTCCTTCTTTTTCAAAAGAGTTGATCAGTTCACTGATGGCAACAGCTTTTTGCTGGTGGCGATCGTAGAAACTATTGAAGAGTTGAAGGAATATCCATTGGGTCCATTTGTAATATTCAGCATCACAAGTACGCACTTCACGATCCCAATCATAACTGAATCCGATATTGTCTAACTGCTTTCTGAAGTTGTCAATATTTTGAGCCGTACTTTTTGCAGGATGTACGCCATGCTCCAAAGCATATTGTTCAGCAGGTAATCCAAAGGCATCATAACCCATGGGGTGCAATACGTTGAAACCTTTGAGTCTTTTAAAACGGCTTACGATATCCGAAGCGATATAACCCAATGGGTGACCTACGTGTAAGCCTGCTCCACTCGGGTAAGGGAACATATCCAGCACATAATATTTAGGCTTATTGCTGCTATTACTTACCTGATAAGCTTTGCTATCAGTCCATTCTTTCTGCCATTTCTTTTCTATGTCCCTGAAATTGTATTCCATAAGTTATACGTGTACTTATAATTTTTTATGCTGTTTGATCGTTATTGAAGTGTCAGCAAGGCATGTTCAAGTCCGGAGATACGGCCACATGCAAGCGCTGCCGGCAATCCTAACATATATTTAACCCAAATACGTTGAGATTGCTCTATTTTCAATGGCAAATTGATCGTTAGAGTGGTTGCAAATGTAAGTCTTTAGGCGTCAAAACCCTACATTTGTGGCCTCTTCCCCGGCCCTTCTCCCGTGGGAGAAGGGGGCTAAAAATTTTTAGAATATGGTAGATAGTGCAAAATCTTCTTTGAAGCGTAGTAAACCGAATTATATCTACACCATTGTGGGTGTGGCTTTGGTCTTGTTGATCATGGGTATCATGGGGTGGTTTTTCCTCAATATCAATTCGGTTGGCAGTGCTTTTAAGGAAGATATTCGTATCAGCGCTTATCTAAGAACTTTAAATAAAGATACCATAGGTCAGATCCAGCAGCATATTGCTGCACGTCCGTATACCAAAACGGTGACTTATGTAGACAAGAAAAAAGCGCAGGAGATCTGGAACCGTGAGAACAATGAAGACTGGGCAAAGATCTTAGATGTGAATCCGCTTCCCGAAAGCATCGATTTTTATGCAAAGGCGGAATACGTGAACAAAGACAGTTTGAATAAAATATCGGCAGAATTATTGGGCAAGTACGGAAATCAGATCACGGATATCCAATACCCGCAAACATTGGTGGGCAATTTGAATGAGCGTGCTGCAAAAATCGGTTTGATATTTTTAGTGATCGCGATCATTCTGTGTATCATCGTGATCATCAGTATCGATAATACCATTCGTTTGGCGATGTTCAGTAATCGATTCCTAATCAAGACCATGCAGATGGTAGGGGCTACAAGAGGGTTCATTGCTCGCCCGCTGAATATCAGAGCAGTGGTGAATGGACTCATCAGTTCCGGTATTGCGATCGTTTTATTATTCAGCATTATCAGCTGGGCAGAGAGTCAGTTCCCGCAACTGAAAGCTATTCGCGACTGGAAGCTTACTTTTATACTCTTTGGTGGACTGATCCTATTGGGTGTAGGTATCTCTGTATACT
>JBDKEH010000003.1:0-32836 GCA_039795345.1 Bacteroidota bacterium | reverse complement strand
TATGAACTGGATCGAAATCGTAGGTTATCTCGGCTCCTTTCTCACTTCTATCACTTTTATACCACAGGTGTATAAATCTTGGCAGTCGAAAAGTGTAGGTGACTTGAGTATTTGGATGATCCTGATCGTAGTTACCAGTACTGTTGTATGGCTGGTATATGGATTTGCGATTGAAAGTGGTCCGGTGATCGTAGCGAACTTTGTTGTACTATCACTTACTTTATTGCTGCTTTATTTTAAGCTTACTTTTAAGAAAGAAAGTCCATAGACCATGGTCCATGGACCATGGTCTATGGACTATGGACTATGGACTAAAAAAGCCACCTCTAAACAAGGCGGCTTTTTTGTATCGCTGAGAGCGGAATATCAATATTCATCTTCATTGAACATGAAGTCTTCCTGACTTGGATAATCAGGCCAGATGTCTTCTATGCTCTCGTACACTTCACCCTCATCTTCCAATTCCTGAAGATTTTCAACCACTTCAATAGGTGCACCACTACGAATAGAGTAATCGATCAATTCATCTTTGGTAGCAGGCCAAGGGGCTTCTTCCAGGTAACTTGCCAATTCTAATGTCCAGAACATAACTTACCTTTTAATTTTTTGCAAATGTAACCGTATATATGAAACCACCAAATATGACAGTCCACACTGTGTAAAGAAATGTTTAAAAATAGGCCGATATGAAGCCCAGTGTCGTAGGTTTGTAAGCAAAACAGCACAGAATTCATGCTAAAAGCAGTCAACATCACCCGAAAATATGGTCAGCTCGAAGTACTTAAAGGCGTGGATATTGAGGTGAAAAAGGGGGAAATGGTGAGTATCGTGGGTTCCTCAGGTGCCGGAAAAAGTACATTATTGCATATTCTGGGTACACTTGACAAACCTGATTCCGGCTCCATTTGGCTAAACGACCAGTCCATAGATCATTTAAAGGGAGAAAAATTAGCTGCTTTTCGCAACAGACATATTGGCTTTGTTTTTCAATTTCATCACTTATTACCTGAGTTTTCCGCCCTTGAGAATATTTGCATTCCCGGTTGGATCGCCGGTGCGTCCAAAAAAGACCTGAGAAGTAGAGCACTGGAGTTATTATCTCTTTTGGGATTAGCAGATCGCGCTGAGCATAAACCCAATCAATTATCAGGTGGAGAACAACAAAGAGTAGCAGTAGCAAGAGCGTTGATCAATCAACCGGATATCATTTTTGCTGATGAACCCACCGGCAATTTGGATAGTACCAACGCAAAAGAATTACATCAACTTTTTGGAACCTTAAGAGATCAGTTCAATCAAACTTTTCTGATCGTCACCCACAACGAAGAACTCGCCGCACTCAGTGATCGGACTTTGCATATGAGGGATGGGGTGATTGTGGGAGTGAAAGGTGAAAAGTGAAAAGTGAAAATCTGAGCATCCTTTCACTTTTCACCTTTCACCTTTCACTTCTCATACTCTCGGCTTCCACGCAATCTCAGATACTCCGAGATGATGACCAATGAATCGGCTTAAAACGAAGAGATAGTCACTTAGTCTGTTCAAGTATTTGATCACTAAGGGATCAACGAATAATTCATGTTCCTGCATATTCACACAACAACGTTCCGCTCTTCTGCAAACACAGCGAGCAATATGTGTGGAAGAAACAGCAATATGTCCACCGGGAAGAATAAAGAATTTCATCGGCGGTAATACTTCATTCATTTTATCGATCTCTCTTTCCAATACAGTGATATCAGACTCCTTTAGATCAGGGATCTTCATCAACGGTTCTTTTTCCGGATCACAAGCAAGTGAGGAACCAATGGTGAATAATCGATCCTGTATTTCTTTTAAGATAGAGCGACTGTGTGGTTCGTCAAAATAATCTCCCACCAAACCGATATGAGAGTTTAGTTCATCTACTGTTCCGTAGGTCTCAATTCTGATATGGCTTTTGGGCACTTTTGTTCCTCCAATAAGAGAGGTTTTACCCAAATCACCTGTTTTTGTATATATCTTAAGGGCCATTGCAATAAGTTGTGTGTTACAAACAAAATTAGATTTGAATG
The DNA here is from genome assembly GCA_039795345.1 of Bacteroidota bacterium. Lineage (GTDB taxonomy): Bacteria > Bacteroidota > Bacteroidia > Chitinophagales > Chitinophagaceae > Sediminibacterium. The sequence continues at coordinate 30,782 of JBDKEH010000003.1, read as the reverse complement.
GTTCAGTTACAAAAAGAGAGCCTTGATAAGCTCTCCACAAAATGTACACCTCCGATAGCCCGTTTTAAAGATGAGCCATAGCGGTACTTCTTACTTTATCGGTTTCAACCAATCCGTCACGCAGACGAACTACCCGATGAGCATAAGCAGCAATATCTTCTTCATGGGTTACCAATACAACTGTATTACCGGATTGATGGATCTTCGCAAATAATTCCATCACTTCCACTGAAGTTTTTGAATCGAGATTACCGGTAGGTTCGTCCGCCAATAAAATAGATGGATTATTGACCAATGCACGGGCAATCGCCACCCTTTGAATTTGTCCTCCACTGAGCTCATTGGATTTATGGTGGCTTCTTTCCGCCAAACCCACTTTGTTCAGGGCTTCGAGTGCTCTTTCCATACGTTCTTTCTTACCAACACCTGCATAGATCAATGGTAAGGCTACATTCTCTGCAGCAGATAAACGGGGTAACAAGTTAAACTGCTGGAATACAAATCCGATTTCAGAGTTACGCACTTCAGCCAGATCATCATCGGCCATCTTACTGACGTCTTTATCGTTTAGGATATACTTTCCACCGGTAGGAGAATCCAAACAACCCAAGATATTCATCAGGGTACTTTTTCCACTTCCCGAAGGACCCATCAGGGCTACATATTCATTCTTACGAATATCCAGTGTAATCCCTTTTAATACAGGAATGGCTTGACTACCCATGAAATAACTTTTCTGGATATTTTCTAATCGGATGATCGCCTGATTTGACATGATAACAATTTAAGTAAATCTCTGATAACCTTATTTACGAATCACTTTGGGAACCTGAAAAAAAGAACTGTCGGCCCCCTTTGCATTTTTTAAAGCTTCTTCCCTGTTGATAGAACCCTGAATTTCATCCTCTCGCAAAACATTAGCAGACTGCCCCATATGCATGGCAGGCTCAATACCCTCAGTATCCAACTTTGATAAAGTTTCTACAAAGCCCACCATTTTCTCAAGATCTTTTCTAATCTCTTCTTTTTCAATATCACTGAAATGAAGTCTTGATAAATGAGCCAAATGATCTGTAAGTTCCGCAGTAACCTTCATGCTAACAAAAATAGCTGAAACACACACAAATCCAATGCTTTCTTGTTAAGTGGTAACCTATAAAAAAAGATGCTTCATCTTGAAACAAAGTCTGTTCATTGCTGTTAATTTATAAGGATAATGGACATAACCAAGCTATCGCATAATATTTAAGGATTATAATTTAGGCATAAGACTCTCTGAATCAGCATTTTCCTAGTTGCTATCCACATAAGTGTATAAAAGCACTGTTAAAGCTTGTCGCCATATTCTTTTTTAGTCATAAATTGTAAACAAACAAAATCCCCCCCGATTATGTTAGTGTATGTTCTTTTAATCGTTTACCTAGGTTGCCTCTATATGGCATACAAAGGTGCGGCTCCTTCGGAAGAGTAACGGTTCCAATATCATCCTACTGAAGAGCCAACTTGATCCAACTTCATTCATCAGGGTAATGAAGTTGGATTTTTTTTGCCCCTACCACTCCCTCATTTAAAAAATAAATTCCCTTACCTTCGATACAAATAGTTGCATAACTAACTAATTTTACGATACAGCTTTTAAAAGAATGAAGCCATATATAAGTTCGGAGCAACCGAACGATAACAAGGTGAATTCTTAATGGCTAACATCAAAAAAATAGACGCATGAAACGTTCCATCAAAAAAGTTGCAGTTTTAGGTAGTGGTGTTATGGGCTCTCGTATTGCTTGTCATTTCGCAGGCATTGGTGTTCAAGTGTTGTTATTAGACATGGTAACCAAAGGTGCGGAAGAAAGTAACAAGCCTGCCGAGAGGAATAAATTAGTGAATGATGCATTACAAGCTGCTATCAAAAGCAATCCATCACCCGTTTACAGCAAATCAGTGATCAAAAGAATCACTACCGGCAACTTCGATGATAATATGAAAGATATTGCTCACTGCGACTGGATCATTGAAGTAGTAGTAGAGCGTTTGGATATCAAACAACTGATCTATACACGTGTAGAACAATTCAGAAAACCCGGTACGCTAGTTACTTCAAATACATCCGGCATCCCTATTCACATGATGGCGGAAGGTAGAAGTGAAGATTTCAAAAAACATTTTTGTGGCTCTCACTTTTTTAATCCGCCTCGCTACCTCCGTTTGTTGGAAATTATTCCTACACCGCATACAGATCCTGAGATCGTTGCTTTCTTGATGCACTACGGAGATCTTTATCTAGGTAAGACAACCGTTCTCTGTAAAGACACACCGGCATTCATCGCGAATAGAATTGGTGTATTCAGTATCATGAGTATTTTCCATATCATGGATAAACTAGGACTCAGTATTGATGAAATTGATGCACTTACAGGACCCATCATCGGAAGACCTAAATCTGCTACATTCAGAACAGCAGATGTAGTAGGTATTGATACGTTGGTGAAAGTAGCAAAAGGAGTGGCAGATAATTGTCCGACTGACGAAGCAAAAAATATTTTCACGATACCTGCATGGTTAGATACATTAGTAAGCAATAATTGGTTGGGAGATAAAACCGGACAAGGGTTCTTCAAGAAAATCAAATCAGCAGAAGGAAAAGAAATTCAAACCCTGAACCTGAAGACCATGGAGTATGGTCCTCGCCATAAACCCAAGTTTCAAAGTTTAGAAGCGGCTAAACCCATTGAAGACTTGAAGCAGAGAATAAAAATGTTATCTGCGGCAGGAGATAAAGCGGGTGAATTTTATCGTTCATTTCATTTCTCTTTATTCTCATATATCTCACACCGTATTCCTGAAATCAGTGATGAGATATATCGTGTTGATGATGCGATGATGGCCGGCTTTGGTTGGGAAATCGGTGCATTTGAATCATGGGATACAGTTGGTGTGAAAGAAACTGTCACTGCCATGAAAGCAGCAGGACATGCCGTTGCACCATGGATCGATGAAATGCTGGCAAGTGGTGCTACCAGTTTTTACAAGGTAGAAAATGGTCGGAGAATGTTCTATGATCAAACTACTCAATCATATAAAGCGATCCCGGGTGGTGATTCATTTATAGTCATGAGTCATCACAAAGACAAAATCGTTTGGAAAAATAGTGCTTGTCGCTTGTATGATCTAGGAGATGGTGTTGCGGGTCTGGAATGGAGTACCAAAATGAACAGTATCGGTGGTGAAGTACTGGAAGGATTGAATAAATCGATCGCCATTGCCGAAGAAAAGTTCAAAGGTTTAGTAATAGGCAATGATGGACCAAATTTCAGTGCGGGTGCGAATGTTGGCATGATCTTCATGTTAGCCATTGAACAGGAATATGATGAACTGGATATGGCGATTCGTATGTTCCAAAATACTATGATGCGTGTTCGCTATTCTTCTGTTCCGGTAGCTATTGCACCACATGGACTTACTTTAGGTGGTGGATGTGAAATGAATTTACATGCAGATAAAATATGTGCTGCTGCGGAAACTTATATCGGACTCGTTGAATTAGGTGTGGGTTTGATTCCCGGTGGTGGTGGTACCAAAGAGTTTGTATTACGTGCCGCTGATGAAATGCATGAAGACGAGCCGGAAACCATCACATTAAAAAACAGGTTCTTATCGATCGCTACTGCAAAAGTGGCTACCTCAGCACAAGAAGCCATGGAGATGGGTATTCTGAGAAAAGGGGCTGATGAAATCGTAATGAATATTGGAAGACGCATTGCTGAAGCAAAAAAATCTGTCATCGAATTATACGACAGCGGTTATACAACTCCTATTCAAAGAAACGATATCAAAGTATTGGGTCGTTCTGCATTAGGAGCCTTGTATGCAGGTATCAACGGTATGTGGCGTGGAGGTTATGCAACAGATCATGATGTAGTAGTAGCGAAAAAACTAGCGTATGTAATGTGTGGTGGTGATTTAAGTGAACCTACCAACGTTACTGAACAATATTTATTAGATCTGGAAAGAGAAGCTTTCTTGAGTCTCTGTGGTGAAAGAAAAACATTAGAACGCATTCAAAGCGTACTAAAAAGTGGCAGACCGGTTCGAAATTAATGCATTCACCGTAGATTCACCTTTCTCAAAATAAAAGAGAGTTCATACAACTATGAGCTCTCTTTTATTTTGAGGCGTAAGAAAGTGCGGGTATCCCGAGAGGTGCTATATATGATATCACCGCCTAATTCGTTCATGGCAAGTTCAGCAGCTTTGTATAAAGAGGTATGATAAATATCTTCTGAGTCTGCAAAAAAAGTAGGTAGTTGATTTACTCCTGCAACTCTTGAACGATTTAAAAATTCGACAGTAAGAAACAAATCACCGGGAGTAATGGATATTGCTATTACAGATCCTTGATCACTAAAGCCAAGTATATTCTTTAGCAAGATCTCAATAACTTCAGCTAATACGGTTTTAGAAGCAACGATCCAATAAGTATTCAAGGGACAAGACAGAGAAAGAATGATCTTTTTTTCCTCGATCATGGATGTATACCTAACAGAGACTTCTTCTATCAGGTAACAGATATCAGTTTTCACCAAAACATTTCCTTTTTGCGGCTGCATACCGGCAAGTGTGTTTTGTTCCTGTAATTTATTGCTATTTAAAGTCTTGCAACATTAAAATTCAGTCTTGGTAGACTTTAAACCTGCCACTGACCGTTGATACATGTAAAAAACAGGTCATCCCAATTCTATCAAAAAGTCAACATTCTGGTTATCTTCGGTATGCTTCAACCCTTGGATTTAATATTTTTCATCGTTAACAACCGCTTATGCAACCAATTCTCTCTATTCAGGGAATCTCTAAAAATTATGGATCTATTCAAGCCCTGAATAATGTATCCTTTGATGTTCCACAGGGATGTGTTTTCGGAATTTTAGGTCCGAATGGTAGTGGTAAAACCACTTTGTTAAGTATCATACTCGATATTTTACAAGCCAGATCCGGCACTTACAGCTGGTTTGGAAAACCGGGTTCTGCAGAAACCAGAAAACAGATCGGTTCTCTATTGGAAACACCCAATTTTTATCATTACCTCTCTGCAGTAGACAATTTAAATATTACACATGCCATTAGTGGTCGTGGTGATGCTGCAGATATTGATCGAGTATTAGAGATCGTAAAACTCTCTGCCAGAAAGAAAAGTAAATTCAAAACCTATAGTCTGGGTATGAAGCAAAGACTAGCCATTGGTGCCGCTTTATTGGGTAATCCGGATGTATTGGTCTTTGATGAACCTACCAATGGATTGGATCCTGTTGGTATTGCAGAAATACGTGAGTTGATCAAACAACTGGCGCGTGATGGTAAGACCATCATCATGGCCAGTCACTTATTGGATGAAGTTGAAAAAGTATGTACCCATGTTGCCATCCTCAAAAAAGGAAATCTATTAACGGCAGGACCTGTTGATGAAGTATTAACAAATGAAGATATCGTTGAAGTATCAGCGCAGGATACCGGTAAGTTAAAAGAGATATTGGCAAATATTTCCGGGCATACCCACATGAAAGAAGAAGGTAAATCGATTCAAATGTTTTTCCCGATTGGCACCGCCAATATGGAAGAGATCAATCGCTATTGTTTCAATCAAGGTGTTATTTTAAACCAGTTACTCTTGAAAAAGAAGAGTCTTGAAACAAAATTCTTCGAACTGACCAACGACTAATTCATCCTTAAAACAAGAAATCATGTTATCGCTTATAAAAATAGAATGGTTAAAAATCAAAAAGTATCCTGCTTTCTGGTGGATGCTAGTGATTGTTGCATTGACTTATCCGAGTATCAACTTAATGTTCCTGAATGTATACGAAGAGATCTCTAAAGGAAAAGAAATGGGAGCTATTGCCAAGATGCTCTTAGGTAATCCTTATGCATTCCCTGAAACCTGGCATTCTGTGGCCTTCTTCTCTTCATTCTTTATTGTACTACCTGCTATTCTTGTGATCATGTTGATCACCAATGAGTATAACTATAGAACACATAGACAAAACATCATTGATGGTTGGAGCAGACAGAATTTCATCACAAGTAAATTATGTGATGTATTGATCATCAGTACGATCATCACTATTGTTTATACCGTAGTAGCGGCGGGTTACGGATTTTATACAGATAGTAAATCATTTTACAGATGGGCAGAACAATTGGAGTATATTCCTTTGTTCTTCTTACAAACCTTTGCTCAATTGACTTTGGCCTTTTTGCTGGGGTACCTCATTAAAAAAGCATTCATTGCATTGGGTATTTATTTCTTTCAGTACCTGATCATTGAAAATATTGGCGTATCCTGGTTCAAGTATAAAGTAGGTAATGATCTGGGACGCTTTTTTCCTTTTGAAATTTCAGACAGGATCGTTCCGCCACCTGCCTTTATTGGCAATTTCGGAAAAGATGCAAAAGCCGGTTATGAAAAAGCTGTAGCAGCAGTACCGGAGCATGTTATTCTAACCATCATTCTAACTGCTGCCATCTGGATCATTTGTTATAGAGTACACAAGAAAAGAGACCTTTAGATCTGTGATTTTTTGATCTTTGATTTTTTGATTTGAGTAATATTATTAAATCAAAAAATCAAAGATCAAAAAATCAAAGATTCTTCAACGCCAGTTGAATAGTAGGATATGCAAACTTAAATCCTTGCTCTTGTATTTTGCGACTGCTTACTGTTGCACTTTTTAATACTTCAATACTCATCTCTCCAAGTACAATTTTCAAAAGAAACGCCGGCACATAAAAGGGAATATACCAGGAGCCATTTTTTTGTTTTGCCAGTGTTAGTGTTAATTCTTTATTCGAAACAGGATGAGGGGCTACTGCGTTAAATGTGCCTTGCATGGAGGGCGTTTCGATAGCATATAAGAACATGTTACATAGATCCTGTACATGTACCCAACTGATCATTTGTTTTCCCGTTCCAAGTATTGCAGCTACTCCTCCCTTTAATGGCTTTTTGAACTCAGCTATTGCGCCACCGGTTTTACTTAATACAATTCCAATACGGAGTTTCACCAATCGCTTTCCTAGTTCAGTTACGGGTTCGATACTTTCTTCCCATGCCTTACAAGTGTTTCCTAAATAGTCAGGATATGCAGGCATTGCTTCCGTGAATGAATTAGATGTTGTATTGTTTTCATCTGGCCCATACCAACCTATCGCAGAAGCACTGATGACAGATTGTACCTTATTAGGAATCGTTTTCAATGCTTTTACCAATAAGGAACTGCTTTTTGTTCTGCTATCTAAAATTTCCTGTTTGCGCTTAGCTGTCCACCTTTTATCCGCTACACCTGCACCTGCCAAATGAATAATATGGTCTGCTTTCTGAATCGCAGCTTGATCAATGGTTTGTTGTTGTAGATCCCATGCAACTATAGGAATGATGGCAGAACCCATTTTTCTCTCTCCTGCTGTACGACTAACCCAAATCACTTCATAGCCTTTAGACAATAAGAGTTGTGTCAAATGTTGTCCAACCATACCTGTTCCGCCCGTGATCAATATAGTTTGCATGTATTTCAATTTTATGCTTGTAGAGTCAACCTCAAGAACAAATATCCTGCTATATTGTTGAAAAAAGAACCCCGACTTGCGTCGGGGTCAACAACTAAAATCACCAGGCTAAAACATCTATGATAAGCAATCGATCTTAATCGGGTTTCTTTCCATCAAGGAAAGTATTGATAGTTGAGATCTGTGTCTGGTTGTTCTCATCTTTTCCTACGGTATACTTACTGTAAAAGTCTTCTACCGAAGTAAGCGTATTACCAAACAATTCCATATTTCTGCGTACGTAAGCAGGAACATTATCAAACTCATTGGCATCACCACCATTGGTATTGAAAGAAAGATTTCTTAAACGTTGGATGCGTTCTGCTGCTCTTCTCTTTTGCTCTTCAGCATCATCTAATACTGAATCATCAATGAAAGAAGAGGAAGAAATCACTGCTGCTTTTGGAGCAGGTGCTTCTTCTTTCTCGATCAACTGCATAGAAGGTTCTTCTTCTTGTACAGGTGCTTCCTTAATCTCTGCAATCACAGGTTGTGGTTGTACTTCCTGTACCGGTTGCGGTGTAGGCATTTCAGGTTCAGCATAAATATTCATGGGCTTGCTGAACATGGTATTGCTGCTAATCGGTTGCTGAGGCTGCTCATTTACTTTGAACTGCAACAACTCATCTTGTACGATGGTTTTATTAACATGTACTTCTTCAGCCGGAGGTTCAGGAACAACTACTTCAGCAGTGATCTCAGTACTTAATTCAAACTGCAGTGTAAAATTCTCAACCGGCTCTTCTATAACCGGAGTCTCTTCTTCAATGATAGTTGGTGCTGAAAAAAGATTCAGTACCGGTGTAACTTCTGCTACCTCTTCCATTCTTGGAGCAAAAGGATCTTTATCTTCTAAAGGAAGTGTTTGCTGAACAGGTTGTGGAGCTTCTGCTTTTTCTTCTTGCTTTGGAGTTTCAAGATCCAGTGTCATGACGATCTTTTCCTGCTTAGGTTCTGCCTTTTTAGGCTCAGCAGGTTTTGCAAAAGGATCTTTATGCTCAAAGCCGGTTGCGATCAATGTAATACCGATTTTTTTATCAAGCGTCTGATCATATCCCATACCCACAATCACATCTGTATCTTCACCTGCTTGCATGCGCAAGTAATTATTGATCGTCTCTAATTCATCCATCGTACACTCATGATCTCCTTCAGCACTATTGATATTGATCAATATCCATTTAGCACCTCTGATATCATTATCATTCAGCAATGGAGAAGACAAAGCTTCTTCAATAGCCATTTGTGCACGGTTCTCTCCTTCTACCTCTGCTTTTCCTAAGATGGCAACACCACCATTTTTCATCACCGTACATACATCCGCAAAATCAACGATGATATGTCCGCGGCTATTGATCACATCTGTGATACATTTTGCTGCTGTTGCCAATACATTGTCTGCTTTGGCAAACGCTTCTTTCATTTTTAAATTGCCATATTGAATACGCAATTTATCATTGCTGATCACCAATAAGGTATCTACATAAGGTTTCAGCTGACGAATACCTTCATCCGCTTGTAGTTGTCTGCGCGGACCTTCAAATCCAAATGGAGTAGTAACGATACCAACAGTGAGGATACCCAGTTCTTTGCAGATCTGAGCAATAATAGGTGCACCACCGGTTCCGGTTCCACCACCCATACCTACTGTAATGAATGCCATTTTGGTATTCACTTCGAGGATACGTCTAATCTCATCCAGAGATTCTTCCGTTGCTTTTTTTCCAACTTCAGGGTTGGCACCTGCACCCAATCCCTGTGTGAGATGTGGGCCTAACTGTATCTTATTGGGGATCTTACTTTGCTCGATTGCCTTAGCATCCGTATTACAAATAATAAAATCAACACCTTCGATATTCTGATCAAACATGAAGTTAACGGCGTTGCTCCCGCCACCACCTACACCAAGTACCTTGATGATGGAGGATTTCTGTTTGGGAAGATCAAAGTGAATCATAGAGAACGTTTTTGTTGGGTTAGTAGATTGTCTGTGTTTTCAATGGGACGAATAAATAGGTAACGTTGTTTATCCGTGTTTTATTTTATCATTTGATCTTCCTCTTCTTTAAAGAGATCGATCAAATTATTCTTGAACTTATCCCAGAACTTTGCTTTTCTGGTATTACCGTCAATAGGCTGTGGTGCTACCGGTACTTCAGGTGTGCTGATCTCAGCTGCTTCCACTTTCAGATTCTTTGGCACTTCCACTTTCTTGAATTGCTCATTGAACTCTTTGTGTTTATGATCATAATCACTATATCCTTTCAAGATCAATCCTAAACAGGTTGCATACATCGGCTTCTTCAACTCATCGATATGATTAGGTGCCAGATGTTCATTCGGCAATCCAATACGAGCATTCAGTCCGGTTGTGTATTCCGTCAACTGAATCAGGTGTTTCAACTGAGAACCACCACCGGTTAAGATGATACCACCATTGAGTGCACGGCTATCCAATCCTACGGTTTTGATGTGATAAGTCACGAAATCAAGAATCTCACTCATTCTTGCCTGAATGATCGCTGCCAGGTTTTTAACACTGATCTCTTTAGCAGGCATTCCCTTTAAACCAGGTATTGTGATATACGCATTGGCTTTTGCTTCATCTGCCAAAGCACTGCCAAACTGTACTTTCATGGCTTCTGCCTGACTCTTCAACACCCCCAATCCCATACGGATATCATTGGTGATATTCTCACCGCCAAATGGAATCACAGCTGTATGTTTCAAAATTCCTTCGTAAAAAACAGCCAGATCGCTGGTACCACCACCGATATCAAGAATGGCCACACCTGCTTCCATATCAATATCACTCATCACAGCACTTGCAGACGCCAATGGTTGTAACACCAGGTCTTTGGTACTTAATCCACTTCTGTCTACAGCACGATGGATATTCCTGATCGCATTACGGTCACCGGTAATGATGTGGAAGTTGGCTCCCACTTTCACCCCGTTATAACCAACCGGATCTTTGATATTTTGAATATTGTCAACATGAAAATCCTGAGGGATCACATCAATGATCTGATCTCCGGCCGGGATAAAAGTCTTACGTTGATTGTTCAGTAACTGATCGATCTCCCAACGCTGAATTTCTGTCTCATGCTCTTGGCGTACCATATCACCACGAGTTTGTAAGCTCTTGATGTGATGACCGGCAATACCTACATAGACTTCATTGATCTCCAGATCAGGATTGCTTTCGTAACAGTTTTGTAATGCCTGTTGAATGGCTTTAATGGTTTGATCGATGTTCAACACTTGTCCGTGTTGTACACCACTGCTGTTGGCACGGCCAAAACCTAATATCTCAAGTTTGCCATACTCATTCTTACGACCTGCAATAGCCGCAATTTTAGTAGTTCCGATGTCCAGACCAACAATGATGGGTGATTCATTGTGATTCATAAGGTATGTGTTTTAGTTGTTTCCAATTTTTTTGTGAATGGTGAATGGTCAATTGTGAATATTGACAATTCACCATTCACCATTCACGATTCGACTACTCATTCTTCTTCATCACCGCCTTCGGTTTCACTGCTTCCTTCTTTTGAACAGTTGGTTGAGCAGTTACCTTCTTCGATAACGGATTCGTATTTACTTTATTGTTATTGTTAGTAATAGTTTTAACCGGTGGACTTTCCTTCACAGGTTTTTCCACAATAGGTGCCGATATTGGTTTTGAAATACTGTCTTTTAATGGTTTTACCGGTATTGAAACCATAGATGAAAGTGGATCAACAGGCGCAGTCATCTGTCGTATCAATGCTAATGCAGCAGTGGAATCCTGCCTCATGGCCGCGGTACCTCTTTTTACAGCTACTACCTGCTTATCAAACTGAACGTTAAGACGTTCATAATAATGTATTCCTTTTTGGAACCAAGCTTGTTTATAAAAAGTATAGAGACGATTGAACTTCGCATCCAGGTCTTCTGCATTACCAATTGCTACCACATGATCACCCACTACCGGGATCACTTCAAATTGTCGACCCGGTTCAATGTCGATTTGAGCAACTTGTGCCATCCAAAAGGAATCGGCCAATACATATTCACCAATCTTTACGATATCTTTTAACAAAACGCTATCTGGTTTTGATAATTTGATGTTATCAGAAGGAAAGCCTGTGAACATGGGTACGCGTGCAGATAGTTTTTCACTCAATGGCAATCGCATACCTGAGCTATCGAGATAAAAAGATCCTCCCTGAATGGTAAATACCCTTGCTATCGGTTGCCTTTCTTCAATTTGAACCTGTAATACCTGTTGATTATCGAGATACATTTCTGCATTTCGCACCCATGGATTAGTTTCCAGAGATGCTTCCATCATACGCAAGTTCAAAGATTCAACGATTGTTCCGGTTACTTTTCCCTTCGACTGAATTAAGTCCAGCACATCTTTCTCATCAATGAACATATGGTCTTCAATGCCTGTGATCTCGATGCGTATATCCGTACATTTCTTTTTGTTCTTGTGCTGCATAGCTGCGCCCATCAGTACAATTGTACCGATACCTGCCAGTATCCAGAAGGCCTGTATCAGCCTTTTTTTCCACTCGAACTTATTCATATACTATTGCTCCAATATTAGTTTAACCGGTTGTACCAAAGCATCAATATCACCTGCTCCTGCCATTACGACCAATGATGGTTTGTTTTCCTTCATCCAATTCAACATTTCCTGCTTCTCCAATATCATTTTTTGTTTTGTTTTCATTCTTTGCAATAACATATCACTGGTTACTCCCGGCATTGGTAATTCACGTGCCGGATAGATGGGTAGTAAGAGGATCTCATCCGCCATATCTAGACTCTCGGCAAATCCATCAGCCAGGTCATTGGTTCTGCTAAACAGATGTGGTTGAAAAACAAGGGTGAGTTTTTGGTCTTTAAAAATGCTTCTAACACCACTGATCAACGCTCTTAGTTCTTCAGGATGATGCGCGTAATCATCAATCACCACATGCTGTGCATTTTTTAAAGCATATTCAAACCTTCTGCGTACCCCTTTAAAATCTGCCACTGCAGCACGGATCTTCTCATCCTCGATCCCTAAATGTTTGGCTACAGTAATAGCTGCTACAGCATTCTCAATATTGTGAAGTCCACCCATATGCAGGGTAACATCCTTAATCATCCATCCCGGTCCTTGTACATTAAAAGTGTAACTCCCATTCTCTACTTTAAGATCTGTGGTAGTAACATCGGCACCTGCTTGCTGGTAAGCATATCGATAGTTATGAGTAGCGTTTAGCTCCGACTCTCTACTTAATCCTTTTTTTGTCACCAAACAGCCACCTGGTTTTACTTTCCCGGCAAACTGTACGAATGCATTCTCAACTTCTTCCGGTGTTCCATAAATATCCAAGTGATCAGGATCAATAGCCGTAACGACTGCGATATCCGGAACTAGTTTCAAAAAGCTTCTATCATACTCATCAGCTTCTACTACAACGACATTACGCTCACTACTCCAGAAATTAGTATTGTAATTAGCAGCGATACCTCCCAGAAATGCATTACATCCATAACCTGAATGGCGTAACAAATGTGCGATCATAGAAGTGACAGTTGTTTTGCCATGGGTACCGCCAACACAAATATTAAAGGAACCTTCAGTGATCCATTGTAACACATCGCTTCTCTTAACGACTGTGTATTGATGTTCTCTGTAATAAATCAACTCAGCATGATTGGCAGGAATAGCAGGAGTATATACAACTGCATCCACATCCTTAGGAATTATATCTACGCGTTCTTCATAATGAATATCAATTCCTTGCTCTTCCAATTCCTTGGTCAATGGTGTTACGGTTTTATCATATCCACTGACTATAGCTCCTCTTGATTTAAAATAACGAGCAAGTGCACTCATACCGATACCACCGATACCGATAAAGTAAATTTTCTTTATGTCGTTTAGTTTATGCACGGATATAACTTAAAACTTCATTTGCTATAACACTATCTGCGTTTGTGATCGCCAATGAAGCAATATTTTGACTTAATAATTTTTGTTGTTCCTCATTTTTTGCCAATGAGATCATTGTTGAAAAAAGCTTTACAGACACATCCGCATCTTTTACGATCAAAGCTGCCTGATGATTTACCAAATGCATGGCATTAGCAGTTTGATGATCTTCTGCCGCAAATGGATATGGAACAAATATCACAGGCTTCTTTGCCACACACAATTCCGCTACAGACATTGCTCCTGCTCTTGATATCACGATATCTGCTGCCGCATATGCTTTATCCATATCAGTTATAAAGCTGTTGATGTAGATATTTGAAAATGGCTTTGCTCTTTGTAAATAACCTTCTGCATTATTTTTTCCGGTTTGCCAGATCAGCTGTAGTCCTAAGGAAGAAAACTCATGCACATGTGCTGCTACAATTTCATTGATACTTCTTGCACCTAAACTTCCTCCAATCACCAGAACCGTTTTTTTTGCATCATCTAATCCAAAAAATTTAATCGCCTCAGAACGAGAAATATGCATGGAAGTGATGATAGACCTTACCGGATTACCTGTGATTTTTATTCTTTCTGCCGGGAAAAATTTTTCCATACCGGCCGTAGCAACAAAAATGCCCACAGCCCTTTTGCCCAGTAGTATATTACTCTTACCAGCAAAAGAATTCGCTTCGTGAATAAAAGTGGGAATATTCTTTTGTTGTGCATAACGAAGAACAGGAAATGTAGAATAGCCCCCCACACCTATCACTGCATCCGGACTGAACTTACCCATCAATTGACGTACTTGCCAAAAACTTTTGATCAACTTGATTGGAAGGGAAATATTTTTCAAAAGATGTGTTCTATTAAATCCTGCAATATCTAATCCTTCGATTCTGTATCCAGCCTGTGGCACTTTCTCCATTTCCATCTTCCCCTTTGCCCCGATAAATAGAATTTCAGTATCAGGAGCAATCTGCTTAATGGCATTCGCTATGGCTATGGCCGGAAAAATATGTCCGCCAGTACCTCCTCCCGCTATGATGATCTTTTTTGCCATGATTATGCAGTAACTGTTGTTGTTTGTAATGGTGCAGGCTCAGGTTTTCCCTCCATCTGCTCTACGTTTCTTGCTACACTTAATATGATACCTATCGAACAACAGGTAAATAGAAAAGAACTACCACCCATACTTACAAGTGGCAGTGTTACACCTGTTACCGGTACAAGATTTACATTCACGGCCATATTGGCTACGGCTTGTATCACCAAAGTGAAACTCAATCCCAATGCAAGAAAAGCACCAAATGCATAAGGACATTTTCTGAATATCCGGATACAGCGGAATAGAAATACGAGATAAATAAATATCATGAAGGCTCCACCCAATAACCCATACTCTTCAATGATGATTGAATAAATAAAGTCATTGTATGCTTGCGGTAAAAAATTTCTTTGCTGGCTATTACCCGGACCCAAACCCATTAATACACCACCATTCGCAATTGCTATTTTAGCTTGTTGTACCTGATATGGCACTTCTGCTTGGTCTGCATAAATAAAATCTTGTACACGCTTTACCCATGTACCAAATCGTCCAATAGATTTTGCTTTTTCTGCTACAACAGGTCCATCAGCTTTTGATTTGCTTTGATGTGTCATAACCGCTACTGAAACAATGAACAAAACAGGTATCATTGCTATTCCAATAGTTAAGAGAATATGTTTGAGACTAACACGTCCGATAAACATCAATAACAAAGATGTTGCACCTGTAAGTAAGGCATTGGAAAGGTTTGCAGGCATGATCAAAGCACAAATGATCAGTACAGGTGTTACAACAGGCAGAAATCCTTTTTTAAAATCTTTAATGATCTCTTGCTTCTTACTCAACAATCTTGAGATGTACATAAAGAGCGCCAACTTGGCTAGATCACTGGTTTGTACAGTAAGTTGAATAATTGGAAGCTTGATCCATCTACTTCCTTCATTGATCCTAGCTCCAAAAAATAGTGTATAGATCAATAATGGAATAGAGATTAAAAAGAGAATCGTTGCAATACGTGAGAATAGAGAATAATTGATCCTATGAAGAAAATAGATCAACACCAACCCTACTACTGTAAATGATACCTGTTTGAAGAGATAAACATTGGTATTGCCCTTGTACATCTTATATGCCAATGAACCGGTAGCACTGTATACTACGAGAATGGATATAAGGGATAAGAGCAAAACGATTCCCCAGATATACTTGTCGCCCCTAGCTCTATCGACGAGCTGGGTTCTGACACCTTCCACACTTGGTATCTGAGAAAATAGTTTATCGGTTACTTCTGACATATTCAATACTGATTTCCGGTTTGATTCAACAAAACGGATGATTATAATTCTTTCACTGCTTCTTTGAACTGCGTACCACGATCTTCATAATTTTTGAAGAGATCAAAACTGGCACATGCCGGACTCAACAATACCACATCACCCTTTGCAGCCAATTTAAAAGATGTATTCACAGCTTTTTTAGCACTATCCGTTTCTACAATCACCGGAACGATATCTTTAAATGCTTCTATGATCTTACTATTATCAAGACCCATACAGACGATCGCTTTTACTTTCTCTTTAACAAGTTCCTCGATCAATGTATAGTCATTTCCTTTATCTGTACCACCCAATACCAATACAGTTGGCTTGGTCATACTCTCCAATGCATACCAGGTACTGTTCACATTGGTAGCTTTACTGTCGTTGATAAACTCAACACCACGCACCATCGCAACGAATTCCATACGATGTTCCAGACTGTGGAAATTTTTCACTGCTTCTCTGATCTTTTCTTTTCTGATTCCCAAAGTCGTTGCGGCAATACCTGCAGCCATAGTGTTGTAGTTGTTGTGTTTACCTTTGAGGGCAAAATCGTAAATACTCATGCTTACTCTTTCTTCTTGGATTCTCAGCATCATCTGGTCTCCTTTGATGTAGCCGCCTTTTTTTACTTCGTGTTTCATAGAGAATGGTAATGGGTTAGTATGGATGGTTAGTAATCTCAATTTGTCCATGATCACTTCATCATCTTCGCAGTAGATGAAATAATCACTCATAGTTTGATTCTGAATGATCTTGAATTTGCTATTGATATAGTTCTCGAATTTGTATTCATACCTATCGAGATGATCTTCCGTGATATTCAACAACACACTTACATCCGCACGGAAATCTTTGATATCATCCAGTTGAAACGAACTGATCTCTGCTACATACAGTGGTTTTGGATCTTCTGCTACTTGTTTAGCGAACGAGTAACCAATATTTCCAACCAATGCACAATCCAAGCCTGCAGTTTTACAGATATGGTAGATCAAAGAAGTTGTAGTGCTCTTACCATTGCTACCTGTGATAGCAACAATTTTGCTATCACCTTTAAAGCGATAGGCCAGCTCTACTTCACTGATCACCGGAATACCTTTTGCACGAATGGCTTTCACCACTTCATTTTTTTCAGGTATACCCGGACTCTTCATCACTTCGTCTGCATTCAGTATCAGCTCTAAACTGTGTTTTGCTGATTCAAAATCAATCTGATTGTCAATGAGCTCTTTTTCATATATAGGTTTTATCTGCCCGCCATCACTCAGGAATACTTCATATCCTTTTTGTTTTCCTAGTAGCGCAGCACCTACACCACTTTCTCCACCACCTAATATGACTAATCGATGTTTCTTCATTACTTATTATCTCATTTTCAGGGTGAGGATCGACATTACCACACACAATACCGTAACGATCCAAAACCTGATAGCAATTTTATTTTCATGAAATCCTTTCTTCTGATAGTGATGATGTAAAGGGCTCATGAGAAATATTCTTCTACCCTCACCAAATTTTTTCTTGGTGTATTTGAAATAACTCACTTGAATCATCACACTCAATAACTCGATGAGAAAAACACCACAGAAAATCGGGATCAATAATTCTTTACGAACAATAATTGCGAGTGAAGCAATGATACCTCCTAAAGCAAGACTTCCTGTATCACCCATGAAAACCTGTGCCGGATACACATTGTACCACAAGAATCCGATACACGCACCCACAAATGCTCCTACAAAAATGGATAACTCACCAAGGTTGGGTATGTACATCACATTCAGATAGTCTGCCAACACATAGTTACCACTCACATAAATGAATACACCCAGCGCTACACCAATAATCGCACTCACACCTGCTGCCAATCCATCTAATCCATCAGTGATATTTGCACCGTTAGAAACAGCAGTAATAATGAAGGTGACGATCAGGATATAAATGATCCAGGTATATTTCTCAGCTCCTTCTCCCATCCAACTGATTAACTTGCTGTAATTGAATTCATGATTTTTTACAAAAGGGATGGTAGTGATTGGAGTCTTAACCTTTACATACCTGCGTTCTTCGCCATTGATAGTTCTTGTAACAACATTGGTATCTTTTGCCAGACGTTCGCCTTGTTGCAAGGTTGCAAAAGGTGTTGATACAATTTCTCTTTCAACCGTCACGGCATTACTGAAATACAAAGTGGTTCCAATAATGATACCCAACCCTACTTGTCCGATGATTTTAGAGATACCTGCAAGACCATCACTATCTTTCTTTTTGTAAGACTCTCCTTTTTGTTGTGCAGATTTTCTGGCACGAATCTTAAAGTAGTCATCCAAAAATCCAATGATCCCTAACCAAACTGTACACAGGATCATCAATCGGATATATACTTTGTCAAGGTTGGCAAAAAGCAATGTTGGTATCAATATGCTTAAAAGAATAATGATCCCTCCCATAGTAGGTGTTCCTTTTTTCAAGTGCTCACCTTGTAGTCCCAGATCACGAACCGTTTCACCAATTTGCTTTTTCTGAAGGAATAGAATCAACCGCTTACCATACACAGTAGCAATTACCAGAGATAATAAAACTGCCATCGCAATTCTGAAAGTCAGGAATTGAAACATACCTGCTCCAGGCATATTGAATTCCTGTTTTAGCCAAGTGAATAATTGGTATAGCATGTGTTTGGTTTGTAGTAGTTGATTATTTATTCAGTTCTTTAAACATTTCCTGCAATACTTCTTTATCATCAAAAGCATACTTCACTCCTTTGATATCCTGATATTTTTCATGCCCTTTCCCTGCCACCAGAATAATATCATCAGCCCCTGCGTAACTCACTGCTGTTTTAATAGCTTCCCTTCTGTCTACGATACTGATGTATTTTCTTCTTGCCGAACTACTCAATCCCGCTTCCATATCTTTCAAAATCATCTCAGGATCTTC
This sequence comes from Bacteroidota bacterium, assembly GCA_039795345.1. Taxonomy (GTDB): domain Bacteria; phylum Bacteroidota; class Bacteroidia; order Chitinophagales; family Chitinophagaceae; genus Sediminibacterium. Next base: position 11,911 of record JBDKEH010000003.1, on the reverse strand, counting down.
TGTTCTTGGATTATCACTGGTAAGTATCACTCTATCACTCAAGTCGCAAGCAGTTTGCGCCATGATCGGGCGTTTGGTCTTATCTCTATCACCACCACATCCAACTACTGTAATCACCTGCTCATGTCCTTTTCTCAGTTTCTTGATGGTCATCAAAACATTTTCCAATGCATCAGGAGTATGAGCATAGTCTACAATACCAATGATGAGCCCGCTACTGATCACATAATCAAATCGTCCTTCTGCTCCACTCAACATACTTAGTTGTGTAAGCACTTCATCACTATCTTCTCCCAAACAAACAGCAGCACCATACACAGCCAACAGATTATATGCATTGAATTCACCGATCAAACGGAAATGAACTTCTTTATCATTAACTGTCATGACAAGACCCGTCAACGCATTTTCAAGGATCTTTCCTTTGAAAGAGGCAACTGTTTTCAAACTGTAATAATGTTTTGTTGCCGGTGTATTTTGTAGCATCACTTCACCTCTCTTATCATCTGCATTCGAAATAGCAAAAGCACTAGCAGGCAAATGATCGAAGAATGATTTCTTTACACGGATATACTCTTCAAATGTTTTATGATAATCTAAATGGTCATGTGTGATATTGCTAAACAGCGCTCCGGCAAATTCCAATCCGGTGATACGATGTTGGTGAATCGCATGACTACTGCATTCCATAAAAACATGACTACATCCTGAATCAACCATCAATTTCAAGAGTGCATTTAGATTTACTGCATCAGGTGTAGTATGGGTTGCAGGGATGATCTCATTTCCGATCTGATTTTGTACTGTACTGATCAATCCGCATTTGTATCCCAGCCTATTGAATAATTTAAAGAGTACTGTTGCGATCGTTGTTTTACCATTGGTTCCCGTAACACCTACTAATTTTACTTTCTTAGATGGCTCATCATAAAACTGATGTGACATAAAAGCCACTGCTTCTTGCGTATCATTCACCTCCAGATAGGTAACCCCTTCTTGAAAAATCGAAGGCATCTTATCGCATACCACTACTGTAGCACCTGCAGCAATCGCTTTATCAATAAACTGATGTCCATCAGAAACCGTTCCTCTGATCGCTACAAATACATTTCCTTTTTCCAGTTTTCTGGAATCGATCTGAATACCTGTCACACTGATATCAGTTGTACCATGCACTTGCTTCAGATGTACTTTGTATAATATGTCTTGTAGCTTTGTCATCGTATTTAGTTAAGCGCAATAGTTACCAATTGCCCTTTTGCAATTTGTTGTCCTGGTAATATGGATTGAGCCACTACTTTTCCTTTTCCTTGTACCTGTACTTTCAATCCTAAATTTTCGCACAGATAAACCACGTCTTTTAATCCCATTCCTTTAAGTTGTGGCATTGCTTTATCAGAAACTTGTTTGGCTTGAATCGTAACAGCGCTGTTCTTTCCGGTCATGGCAACCCATTCATCTGCTCTGCGTGATGAATCTGTAAATGGAATGCTGAGCTTTTGTGTAACAGTTGTTACATCAGGTTTAAAACCGGTATAGATGAAATAACTGCTATCTAATTTTGCTTGCTGCTTAGCAATGTTTCCTACTCGTACATAAGTACTGAACAATCTATCCGCTATTTCTTTAAATACAGGACCCGCAACAGAACCGCCATAGTATACAGCTGCATGAGGCTTATTCTTGATCACAACTATGCATGTGTATTGTGGATCATTGGCCGGAAAATAACCTGCGAAAGAAGACTGATAAATTTTATCAGCATAGCCTCTATTACCATCGGCAACAAGTGCTGTACCTGTTTTCCCTGCTACCGGATATGGTGAACCTTTGAAGAGTAATGCTGCTGTACCTGATATACAAACGCCTTCTAAACATTCTTTTAATTGTCGCAATGTTTCATCGCTGCATACCTTTTCGTCAACTACAATAGGTGCAAATGATTTCTGAAGAACGCCTTCCTCTTTAATCGCAGATACCAAATACGGTTTCATCATCTTACCATTATTGGCAACAGCATTATACAGTGTTAAGGTTTGTAATGGACTTATCGCCAGGTTGTAACCAAAAGCCATCCATGGTAATGTTGTAGGGCCCCAGAGTTTATGTCCGGGCTTGAAAATGGTTGGATTACGTTCACCAGTAAGATCGATGCCGGTTAATGTATCCATTCGCATCTTCTTTAAATGTGCGATAAAGCGTGAGGGATTCGATGCATAATGTATAGACGCCAATTTCGCCATTCCAACATTAGAACTAAGTTCAAAAGCCTGTTTTACTGAAACCACACTTCTTCCATGCTTTTCACTATCATACACAATCTGACCGGCAGTTTTCCAGGTGCCCCCTTCCAGATCTACACCTTGATTCAGGTTCACCTTTTTATCTTCCAGCAGAGCCATCATCGTTGCCAGCTTGAAAGTAGAGCCGGGTTCCGAAGGGCTTATAGCGTAGTTAAAATCTTCCCAGTAATTGCCCTCTCCTCTTTTACCTAAATTAGCGATGGCCTTGATCTTACCTGTTTTTGTTTCCATAACGATGGCCGTTCCATATTCAGCATCGTTCTTGATCATCATTTTCATCAATGCGTTTTCAGTGACTTCCTGAATGAATACATCGATGGTACTTACAATATCTTTACCGGTCTCAGGCTCTATTTCATAGGTATCCGCATCTACAGGAACATGTACCCCACCTGCGATAGATCGAACCAATTGCTTTCCGTTTCTTCCTTTTAGTATACTATCATAGGTCTTCTCCAATCCTACTTTATTCTCATCTCTTGCCAAACCAATCGTTCTAAAGGCGAGCATTTTATAAGGATTCAGGCGAATGGTTTTTTCATTAGCGATCATACCGCTTTTATATCTACCCAAACGGAACAATGGAAATTTTCTCAGTTGCTCATACTCACGAAAAGAAATTTTCTTTTTCAGTAAGAAATATGCATCATTATTTTTATAGCCTTGCTTTAATAAAGCCTTATAGTCTTCTTTTGATTGATCCTTAAAAAGATCTGCTAGATAATAACTAAGAGAATCTACATTCTCACGAAACAACAATCCGTTTTTTGCACGAAGAGATTCTACCCTAAAATCCATGTAGATATCAAACTGAGGAATACTGGTGCTGAGCATTTGTCCGTCTTCACTGTAAATGGTACCACGTTCAGCTTCGATTTCATCAATACGCTGATGAAGACTATCGCTCATGCTTCTCCAATAGCTGCCTTCTACTTGCTGAATGTATACTGCCTTACCAAAAATGGCGATACAAACAGCAACCACCAGTATATAACTGAGGTATACACGCCAAAGTATGTCGCGTTTTACTTCCAAGGTAGGGTACGGTTTTTTATAAATCAGTCAATCCAAAAAAGCTCAATCCAAAATTCACTTTTCACCTTTCACTTTTCACTCTTCAATCTCACCGGCGTCTCTTTAATCACTTTCAGCCCCAAAGGCTCTGTCGCTTTGATCACTTGTTGTTCCTCACTCTTAAACATCACTTCACTCTTCAGCGTCTTATATTCATACTGCAGTTCTTTCAACTGCTTTGTTGTATTATTAATATTCCTGATCGTTTTATCTGTCATATGTCCGTTAGCGATATATAAGACCGCCAAAAAAGACAGAAAAAGAAAAAACGGTATGTTCTTCAGTATCCACTGATAGTTGAATAAACCTTTCAGTGGATTTTTTTGCGTTTGTATTTTTTCTGATTCGGACATTTTTTAGTTGATAGATGATAGTTGACAGTTAACAGCAAATCCTTTCACTTTTCACATTTCACTTTTCACCTCTCACTACTCACTTACACTTTTTCCGCCACTCGCAGCTTTGCGCTTCTGCTTCTTGTATTTTGTTTCAACTCTTCTACTGTTGCTGTGATCGGTTTTTTTGTAATCACTTTCAATATTTGTTCCTTCGCTACAGACAACAGAGGATTATCAGGTGTTTCGTCGAAACTCCCCTGCCGGAAAAAATTCTTTACCAGCCTGTCTTCTATAGAATGGAAGGTGATGATGGCAACGCGGCCACCTGTTTTAAGTACAGCAGGAACCTGCTGTAACATTTCTTTCAATGCACCCATTTCGTCGTTCACTTCCATACGAAGCGCCTGGAATACCTGAGCCAAGTACTTGTTCGGATTTCCTTTCACCACAGGACTTATCAGTGCCTTGAACTGCTCGATGGTTTGAACCTGGATATGATTGCGTTGCTGAACAATTTGTTTAGCCAGTGTTTTTGAATTACTGACTTCGCCATACTGTTCAAACAATTTGTGCAATTGCTGTTCTGTATATCCTTTTATAATATCTGCAGCACTGAGTGATTGACGTCGATCCATTCTCATATCCAATGGACCAGAGAAACGTATCGAGAAGCCGCGATCACCTTCATCAAATTGATGACTGCTGACACCCAAATCTGCGAGAATACCATCTACAGCCTGCACTTCATGTAATCTTAGAAAGCGTTGCAGGTGACGAAAATTTTGTGGTACAAAGACCACACGACTATCATCCGGAATATTTTGTTGAGCATCTGCATCCTGATCAAAGGCAAAGAGTTTACCTTTTTCATTCAACTGTGCTAATATCCCTCTGCTATGTCCACCCCCACCGAAAGTGCAATCCACATATACACCATCGGGTTTGATAGACAAACCTTCCAGGGTTTCATGATAGAGGACGGGGATATGATAAGCTGTATTCAATTTGAAAATTTAAAATTTTGTCGCCCGTTTGTCGGGATTGAAATATTTTTTTCTAAATCGACCACCGTAAAAAATGAGCGTACAGTAGAGAAGTCGAAAATGAAGCTTGCGATGTTTTTCATTTTCAATTTTTCCAGTTGCATCATTCTCAAATTTTATCTGTCATCACTTCCTGCGCCAGGCTACTGAAAGCTTCTGGTGAGAAATCCTCAAAGAGCTGTTTGTACTTACCGGCATCCCAGATTTCGAAACGATCCAATGCGGCGGCGAGGATGATATCCTTACCTAATCCGGCAAACTCCTTCAGTGAAGCAGGCAACAGCATTCGACCGGCATTATCCAGTTCTATTTCTGTAGCACCACCCAAAAACTGACGGCGGAATTGACGTACTTTGGGGTCGAAATCATTCAATTGGCTGATCTTAGCAATGATTATTTCCCAACTTTTCAACGGATACAACGTGAGACATTTTTCGAAACCACGGCTGAGTATGAAACGGCCCTCCCCTTCAGGCAACTGTTTTTTCAGTCCGCCCGGAAGCAGGAAACGCCCTTTCGCGTCAACTGTAGCTTCGTATTCTCCGTGAAATCCGGTCATTGGTGAATAAATATTTTTAAGATTACCACTTGTTGACACAAAATAACACTTTTTCCCACTTTTAAACCGAATTTGGGAAGACTCTATTTATCCACAAATAAAAAATCGCTGTAATACGCTACAGCATTGACTTAAAGCAGATTGGACCAAAAGGGCATGTGAATGAAATGTGAATTCGTGTGGATTGAGAGTGGAAAACCATTCAGAAGCCCTGATGGGCTTGTATTTCATTGAAAATCAAGAGTTAAAGAATATCATCCATGGGCTCTACAGGCTATTCTGAAAAACCGATCTGGCAGAAATTGGGAATTTCCCCTGAAACCCGCATCAGGCTTATTTCTGCACCGCAAGACTATGAACAACTGATCGGGTTATCGGTCAGCAAACAGGTGGTAAAAAGTGGGGAGGCTGATTTAACCCACTGCTTTGTAACAACACTAAAGGAGTTAACCTCTATCTTCTTGAAATTGACACATGAAACAGCTCCGGGCGGTTGTATATGGATCTCTTGGTATAAAAAGTCAGCGGGTATTCCCACCGATGTCAACGAAGATGCGATTCGATCAATCGTATTACCTACCGGATGGGTGGATGTAAAAGTATGCGCAGTCAATGTACAATGGAGCGGATTGAAGATCATGAAAAGAAAGAAATGAACTGCCAACAGCAAACTTCATCATTAACTTTGCGGCTCACTTGACTTTTTGTTATGCATCCCAAAGACTTATCGATACAAGATTTCAGTTACGATCTACCCGATGAACGTATTGCCCGTTATCCTGTAGCAGAAAGAGATCTTAGCAAATTATTGATCTATCAAGATGCTACGATCACTACAGATGTCTATCGTTCTTTACCAACTATCCTTCCTTCTGATACATTATTGATCTTCAATAATACCAAAGTTGTTGAAGCGCGTTTATATTTTCATAAACCTACCGGTGGTATCATCGAAATTTTTTGTTTAGAACCCGACGATCGTTATGCTGATGTAACGAGCGCGATGATGCAAAAGCAAAAAGTATATTGGAAATGTCTGATTGGAGGTGCAAAAAAATGGAAAGAAGGTCTCTTAAGCTTATCCTTTGATTTTAACGGAAAAAAAGTAGAAGTATTTGCTGAAAGATCCGAATCGATACAAGATGCTTTTATTATTGTATTTCATTGGAATGAACCGGATCTTTCGTTCGCAGATATTTTACATCATGCAGGTAATCTACCTCTTCCACCTTATATGGATCGTGACGTTGAAGATGCTGATAAAGAAAGATACCAAACTGTTTATGCCAAACACGACGGTTCAGTAGCTGCACCTACAGCAGGATTACACTTCACTGAATCTTTATTAGAAGAATTATCTGAAAAAAATATTCATACAGCATTTGTCACGCTACATGTTGGTGCAGGAACCTTTAAACCGGTGAAAGCTAGTGTGATGCAAGATCATGAAATGCATGCGGAATATATTGATGTTAGTATTGAATCTATTCAAAAGATCAGACAAGCATTGACACATCCTATCATCACAGTTGGAACTACTTCATTAAGAACTGTTGAAAGTTTATACTGGTTAGGAAAAAAGATCATCGACCAACCTATGATTGATATTAAAGACCTTACAGTAGATCAGTGGGATCCATATGAACATAACACTGCTCTTCCTTCAGCTGATAAGGCATTGTTGGCACTTGAACAGTTTCTTATTGACAAAAAATTATACAGATTGGTCACCAAAACAAGAATCATTATTGCACCGGGTTATTCTTTCCAGATCATGAAAGGATTGATTACTAATTTTCACCAACCTCAATCAACTTTACTATTATTGGTGGCCGCAATTACCGGAGATGATTGGAAGAATATCTATCAGTATGCACTAGATAATGATTTCCGATTCCTCAGTTATGGTGATGGCTCTTTGTTATGGAATCGTAGCTAAGACTGTCCATTATTTTTCATCAATGACATCTCAACAGTAAACGTACTTCCTTTTCCAAGTGTACTGTCTACTTTGATCTTCCCTTTGTGTGCATCAATAACAGTTTTCACATAACTCATTCCCAATCCGAATCCCTTTACATTGTGGAGGTTACCTGTATGCGCGCGATAGAATTTTTCAAATATTCGTTTGATAGATTCCTTACTCATCCCAATACCATTGTCTTCAACTCTGATCAAGATATGCTTGGTTGTACTGTGTGTGGTAATGCGAATAACAGGTTTGTCTTTTGAATACTTGATCGCATTATCAACCAGATTGGATATCATATTGGTAAAATGTACTTCATCTGCTTCAATTAAATCATTGGCAGCATTCAGATGTAATTCAACAATACCTTGTTTATCCTGAAGTTGTAACTGATGATTATCTAATGCATGTTGCACCACATCATGCACATGCAGTTGAGCTAAATTAAGTTTCAACTCTTGTTTCTCCATTAATGCAGCCTGAAGAATGGTTTCAACATGTTTATTCATGCGAATATTTTCTTCTTTGATGATGCCACTGAAATATTTCATCTTCTCAGGATCTGATTGCACTTTTTCATTTCGTATGGCATCAACTGCTAATGATATGGTGGCTAATGGCGTTTTGAATTCATGGGTCATATTATTGATGAAATCACTCTTGATCTCACTCAACTTTTTCTGATTCAATAATGATCGTATCGTGACATAAAATGCTGCGATGATAATGACCATAAATACAATAGCTCCAATAAACACCCATTTAAGCGATGCCCATGCCTGTTTTTGAAAATCAGGCACTACTACAACCAGATATTCTGTTGCGCTTAGTCCTTCAAAATCAGATGCGCTGGCAGGAACAATCGGTAAATAGATCCTTTTATTCAAAATCGTATCCCAATATTCAGAAGAGAATTTCTTGGTAGACATTTCAATCTCCTCTGTTGGACCAATCACTGCAAACTCAAATTTGATCTCTCTTAACCCAACTGCATCAAATTCCTGTCTAACCATGCCAAACACATCTTGAAAAGTAAATCGCTGATCAATGGTTGGAGGCTTCAGAATATGTAAATGAAAATCCGGATTGAAAGTAAGCCCACCGCGTTTCGGCAATCTCAGTCTTTGAGATGCCGGTGCATTGTTGGTAAGTTTAGCAGTTACATTTGATGCTGCTTCATATGCTTTGTTCAGCAACTCCGCATTACGTATCTCAAATAAATTATTCAACCATGAACTTTGTATGATAAAAAGTCCAAGGAGCGATAAAGTGATCAGTATGACAATAACGGGGAAAGTTCGCTTCATTCTCACAAATATAATGTTCTGTAAGTGCTTATAATGAACCTTAACCAAGGATTTATATCCATTTTAACGCCCGAAAGTCCCTACTTGTAAGATCAAACAGATTCCCTTAACTTTTCGGTATGGTGCAACTAGAATCAGGCATATTGCTTATTTCAGATCCCTTTCTGAAAGACCCTAACTTTTTAAGAACAGTGGTCTTTTTGTGTGAGCATCAGACTGAGGGAAGCTTTGGTTTCGTAGTAAATAAACCTATTGGACTTACTTTACAAGATGTGATAACTGAAGCAGAGGGATTATCCATCCCACTTTCCGAAGGCGGACCTGTTCAAAAAGACACATTACATTTTTTGCACCGCAGACCTGATTTGATTGAAGGGGGTGTTGAGGTAACCGATCATATTTATTGGAGTGGTGATTTTATGCAAACTCTGGCATTGTTACATAGTGGCGAGCTCATATCAACAGATATCAGATTCTTTATTGGATACAGTGGCTGGGGGGAATCACAACTGCAACAGGAAATTGATGAGAGAAGTTGGATTACGAGACCTGCAAAAAAGGATCTTGTTTTCCATCCAGATATCTCATCTATCTGGAAAGAGTCACTCAATGAACTTGGAGGGGAATACCAGCAAATGGTGAATTATCCTATTGATCCTCAATTGAACTAAAGGGAATTTCTTTGATCTTTTGAATAACACTTGGTTTTATTCTTTATCTTAATTATTCAATACCCCAAATTGAACCCAGCAGACTCGAATAACCATCGTTTCTTCTTCTCAGAAGCTGACCGATTATTATTGGCCTCAGATCTCCTAAATTTTGGTGTGTGGGAGTTTGAGTTCAGCACTTCCAGACTTATCTGGGATAACAAAATGTATGATATCTATGGCGTCTCTAAGCAAGATTTCAATCAAACGATAGAGGACTTTCGAAAAAGAGTACATCCTGAAGATTTACCAAGTGCTGATAAAGCTATGCAAGACATAGTAACTGTCTATGAACCTTTATTTGCGCAATTCAGGATCATTCGACCTAATCAAGAGATACGACATATACAGGGCAATGTGACCTGTATTCGAAATCAGCAGCATGAACCTGAAAGATTGATTGGAATCAATCATGACGTCACAGATCAACTAAAAAGTCAACATAAGATCGAAGAACAAAATGAAAGACTCAGAAAAATTGCATGGATGCAATCTCATGAAATTAGAAAACCGCTAGCTAACATTATTGGCCTATTGCATTTATATGATATATCAAAAATGGATGCTCAGCTAACACAAGTAATGCAATACCTAAAAGTCTCTGCGAATGAGTTGGATGATTTGATTAAAAGGATCATTCAGAGGACGAATGAAAGTGATGAATAAAAAAAGTCCATGGTTATTATTATCCATGGACTTTTCAAGAAACAATTTCAGTTACAGTTTATAGTGCACTTGCTCCTTCCACCAGAACGGTTACTTTATTATTCAATACTTCCACAAAGCCACTCTGAATACTGTACATTTCATTGGTACTCTTGTCTTTCAGGATCTTTACATTTCCTTTACCCAATGCACTTACCAATGGAGCGTGTTGATCCAGTACCTCAAATAATCCGGTAATACCCGGTAATTGGATACCATAAACCTCTCCGCTGTACAATTTCTTTTCCGGTGTTAATATCTCGAGTGTCATAGAAAATTCTAATTGATTAATTATCCTTTCGCTGCTTCCAACAGTTTCTTACCTTTTTCAATCGCATCTTCCAATGTACCTACCAGGTTGAATGCTGCTTCAGGGTATTCATCTACTTCACCATCCATGATAGCATTAAAACCGCGGATAGTATCTTCAATACTTACGAATACACCTTTCAAACCAGTGAACTGTTCAGCCACGTGGAAAGGCTGACTCAAGAAACGCTGTACTTTACGAGCACGCTGTACAGTCATTTTATCTTCTTCACTCAATTCATCCATACCGAGGATCGCAATGATATCCTGCAGTTCCTTGTAACGCTGAAGGATCAACTTCACACGGTTAGCAGTTTCATAATGCGCTTCACCTACGATAGCAGGAGTCAAGATACGTGAAGTAGAATCCAATGGATCCACCGCAGGATAGATACCCAAGTCAGCGATCTTACGGCTCAATACCGTTGTAGCATCCAAGTGAGCGAAGGTAGTTGCAGGAGCAGGGTCAGTCAAGTCATCCGCAGGTACATATACCGCCTGTACAGAGGTAATAGAACCGTTTTTGGTTGAAGTGATACGCTCTTGCATCAATCCCATCTCAGTAGCCAATGTAGGCTGGTAACCCACCGCTGAAGGCATACGACCTAACAACGCTGATACCTCAGAACCTGCTTGTGTGAAACGGAAGATATTATCTACGAAGAATAAGATGTCTTTTCCTTTACCGGTACCATCTCCATCACGGAAGTATTCAGCGATGGTCAGACCAGACAAAGCCACACGTGCACGTGCTCCCGGTGGTTCGTTCATTTGCCCGAATACGAAAGTAGCTTTTGAATCTTTCAATCCTTCCATATCTACTTTGCTCAGATCCCAGCCACCTTCTTCCATGCTGTGTTTGAAACCATCACCATATTTCATGATACCAGCTTCAATCATTTCACGCAACAGATCATTTCCCTCACGAGTACGCTCACCCACACCTGCGAATACAGACAAACCACCATATCCTTTAGCGATGTTGTTGATCAATTCCTGAATCAATACGGTTTTACCTACACCCGCACCACCGAATAGACCGATCTTACCACCTTTTGCATAAGGCTCGATCAGGTCAATTACTTTGATCCCTGTGAACAGTACTTCTGTAGCGGTACTCAGGTTTTCAAACAATGGTGGTTTATTATGAATAGGACGACCGTTTGCTTTGCTAGGCTGAGGCAAACCATCAATGGCATCACCGGTTACATTGAATAAGCGACCATTGATAGCATCGCCGGTTGGCATAGCGATCGCTTTACCGGTATCTACAACATCCATACCACGTACCAGACCTTCAGTACCGTCCATCGCAATGGTACGTACACTGTCTTCACCCAAGTGCTGCTGCACTTCGAGAACCAGTTTTTCACCGTTTTCTTTAGAAATCTCAAGCGCGTTGTAGATTTCAGGCAATGTTTTATCAGGAAAATGAACGTCAACCACCGCACCGATGATCTGCTTGATCTTACCTTTTGTAGCCATATCAGGAGATATAATTAGGTTTAAAAATGCCCTTTTCAGGGTTCGGAAAACAGCCTTTCCGATTTGGCGGCAAAGGTAAGGGGATGAAGGTTAAAAAATGGCAATTCCC
>JBDKEH010000174.1:0-9354 GCA_039795345.1 Bacteroidota bacterium | reverse complement strand
TGCTCTAAACTCAATTGTTTCGCAATGATTCTTTTGTCTTTGTCTAAAAGATATAAAGTAGGCGTTTTAAAAATATCATACAGTTGTCGATAATTAGGAACACCTGCTCGCTCTTCTGCTTCTTTCGCGGATTTGGTTTGATAAGCATGTGTCCAGCCCGCTAATTTTTTTTCTGTTATAAATTGTTTCCATGCAGGCACTTCATTCTCATAAATATTGACACCATAAATAGAGACACCCAACGCCTTCCACTTACTTCTATAAAAAGAATCCAGTCTTGGCATTTCTTCTTTACAATGGCCGCAGTTCGGATCCCAGAAAGCAACAACAGTGAATGCTGATTTTAAGCTGTACAACGAAACAGTCTTTCCGGTAGTATCCGTCAAGTTCAATACCGGTGCAGGTTTACCGAGTTGATTGGCCATTAAACTATAAGCCCTTTCTGTCACCGTTTTTCTTGATGCCGGATTGAGGATCATGGTATCGCCCTTGGCATAAAAATTTTCAAAGAGATATACAAAAACCTTGTCCTGTCCCATGAACTCAGGGTTCATATACTTGTTGGTGAACTTGGTCAGCAAATATGGATAGATCTCTTTACCGGTTCTTGCAGACAACAATATATATTTTACTTCTTCTATGATAGAGTCAGGTTCAGGTGATACGTAATACCTAAAATAGTCATCCAGTTTAGGTTCAAAAAAAGGTGTGCGTAATAATCGATCATCATTAAAAGCCACATCATCCCAAAAATGCTCTTTCACATACCTGAATGGATAACTTGAGTCTGCTTTACCATTTACAACAGGTATTGCAGGTGTTTCAGGTGTTTTCATGGTATTGAAAAACATGGCCAACAAAGAGTTGGGATGTTGTTTCACAATATTCATTCTGTACTGTTGTACTTCTTTGTCTAAAGTTGTCAAAGAGTTATATAAACGTGTAGAATCGGCCTTGTTGGTGGCTACTTTGTAGGCATTACTAAGCTGTTGTCTTAATTGCCCTTTTTCAATAGAGTAGGCGGTGTATGATTTAAAAAGGTCATTATCTTTTGAACCAATGATCTCAGCCTGATCTTTTAAAGAAGTATCTCCTTTGATAGAAAACTGCTGGACATCATCCATCAATAATTCAAACTGAATGGTCATCTGTGGTGATACCACAAAATAAATACCCCCTGGTAATTTTTTATCGCCCTTGAATACTCCTTGACTTTTATCATTCAAAATGGCAGAGTCTACCAGTGTTCTTCCTGTACCCAAGTAACTACCTAAGTACACCTTACAGTTTTTTAGTGGCGTAAGTGTGATCGGAATGTTTCGCCCGCTCACCGGTTTGGTGGCCGTTTTTGTTTGTGCTACAGCTAGCAAAAAAGAAAAAATGCAACAGAATAACAATAGATGTTTTTTCATAACCCAAAATTCGGCAACAAGTTAGTTAAATACTAAAAGCCATAACACCTATTTAACAAACACGAAGTATTTTATAGGAGATAACCAAAATAAATCGACAGTCATTTCCGATAGACAATAACGATCTGGTTTATCATGTTTACCTTTGCGGTGTGAGAAAACAAAAGAAAAGAATCGTTCTAGAAAATATCTTAGTAGAAGACTATGCCGCAGAAGGCCGCTCATTGGCGAGGGTAGACGGAAAAGTTGTGTTTATAGAAGGTGCCGTACCCGGTGATGTGGTGGATGTTCAACTAACAAAGAACAAAAGTGATTGGGCAGAGGGGCATACACTTACTATCAAAAGCTTTTCCCCTGATCGAGTACAACCATTTTGCAGTCACTTCGGTGTTTGTGGCGGTTGTCAGTGGCAAATGCTTCCCTATGAGCAACAGCTGAAATACAAACAAAAACAAGTGACGGATAATCTTACCAGGATCGGACGTATTCCTTTACCGGAAATATTACCGATCGTTGGTGCGAATGAAACAAGGTATTATCGGAATAAAATGGAATACACCTTTGCCACCCGCAAGTATATTCCATCAGATGAGTTTCGAAAACTTAAGGCAGAAGGAATTGATCCCGATGCGTTGCCCGGTGCTGCCGGATTTCATGCCCGTGGATTCTTTGATAAAGTAGTAGAAATCGATACCTGTCATTTGCAAGAAGAGCCTACCAATTTGATCAGAAAATTTGCCGCAGCATATACGATAGAGAAAGGGATTCCTTTTTATAATATCAAGGAACATCAGGGGTGGTTGCGTAATATGTTTGTACGCAATACAACTACGGGCGAGTTAATGGTGAATATCATTTTCGGTTATGAAGATGTTGCACTTAGAGAAGACCTATTGAATCAACTACTCGCAGCCTTTCCACAGATTACTACTTTATTGTATACCATCAATACCAAAAAGAATGATAGCCTTTTTGATTTAAACCCGCAGATCTATACCGGGAAAGGATATATCATAGAGAAATTAGAAGATTTTCAATTCAAGATCAGTCCTAAATCGTTCTTTCAGACCAATACCAAACAAGCAGAAAGATTGTATCAGGTCACTCGCGATTTTGCTGAACTAAGCGGTACACAGACTGTTTATGATCTCTATTGTGGAACAGGTAGTATTGGTATTTTTGTAAGTCAGCAAGCCGCAAAAGTGGTGGGTGTAGAAGTGGTAGCGGATGCAATAGAAGATGCAAAAGAGAATGCCGCTTTGAATGGACTTACCCAAACCGCTTTTTTTGCAGGAGATGTGATCGATATCTGTGATGATGCATTTTTTGCACAACATGGTCGTCCGGACGTAGTGATTACTGATCCGCCAAGAGCAGGGATGCATGAAAAGCTCGTAAGAAAGTTATTGGATATTGCAGCTCCCTTGATCGTGTATGTAAGTTGTAATCCGGCTACGCAGGCAAGAGATCTGGCATTATTGGATGAAAAATATGAGGTAACAAAAATTCAGCCCGTTGACATGTTTCCTCATACCTTGCATATTGAAAATGTGGTACAACTGAAGTTGAAAAAAGTATAAACAATCACCATAAACACGCTACAGCGTTGAGTGCATGACAGAATTTAGACCCAGTAGATTTGAGATATTACCCATTATTGTAAAGAACCTGCTCATCATTAATGGCTTGTTCTATTTGGCTCAGGTTACTTTTTCCAAAGGGGCTGTTCCCATTTTTTCATTTGAAGATACATTGGCTTTACACGCATGGCAAAGTGATTTGTTCAAGCCTTGGCAGCTAATCACGCATATGTTTCTGCATGGTGATTTCTACCATATTCTGGGAAATATGTTCGCATTATGGATGTTTGGATCCATATTAGAGAATGTTTGGGGAGCGAAAAGATTTCTCACGTTTTATTTGATCTGTGGACTGGGTGCAGCGCTTATACATTTGTTGTTTCTCTCGTATGAACTAACTCCCATCATGAAAGATTATGCATTGGTATTGCAACAGCAAAATGACCCTGTAAGTTTTGTGAATGCCATGGCAAGCTTTGGTCGTAAATACAATATGGGTTTTAATGAGGAAGCACTCAGCTTTTTGAAAGCAGATCCTTCCAATACCCTTATGACAGATAAAGTGTTGGAAGCAGTGACCACTTATTATAATAACAGGATCAACACTGCAACTTTAGGTGCAAGTGGGGCTGTATTCGGTATTCTAGCGGCCTTTGTCTATTTGTTTCCGAATACTTATATCTACCTGTACTTTTTGGTTCCCGTAAAAGCCAAATGGTTAGGCTTACTGTATTTTTCCTACGAATTGTTCTTTGCCCTCCAAAACTCTGCAGGAGATAATGTTGCACGATGGGCACATATCGGGGGTGCCATTGTAGGTCTTTTGATCGTCATTACCTGGAACAAAACCAACAAAAAAACGTTGTATTAATAGTTACCAAGAACCGTGCGTATGGAAACAAGACCTTACAGAGCCAATAAAAAGATATTACTCGGACAAGACAACAATGCATTGGTCTTTCTTTTTGCTGTCAATGCATTGATGTTTGTGATTGTAAACTTCATCAAGATCGTTTACTATTTGTCCGAAATACCGGATGAATTTTTTTACCGTCAGGTATTGAACTGGCTGAGTTTGCCGCCACAGACAGATGTGCTACTAACACGCCCATGGACCTTTATCAGTACCATGATCACACATCATAGTATTTGGCAACTGATCAGTAGTATGCTATGGTTATGGTGCTTTGGATATATTCTCCAGGATCTGGCCGGAAATAATAAGTTGATCCCTCTTTATATCTATGGAGGTATTACCGGTAGTGTATTTTTTGTATTGATGAACAATATGGTTCCTGTTTTGGCGAATCAGGTAGGTACTGCAGCGCCATTATTAGGAGCCGGTTCTGCTGTGATGGCCATTGCGGTAGCTACTACTACGCTAGCCCCTGATTACCGCATATTCCCTTTGATCAATGGAGGTATTCCGCTTTGGGTAATCACGCTCATTTTTGTAGCCATCGATTTCGCAACATTGGCAGGCAGTAATGCAGGTATTGGCGCCGGACATCTGGCTGCAGGTATTGTAGGATACTTATTTATCCTTCAGTTACGTAAAGGAAATGATTGGGGTGCATGGATGAACCGTTTTGCAGGATGGTTGGATGATCTTTTCAATCCCGAAAAAAAACACCAACAAAAAACAAACAGCGAACGTCATTTTTATAAAGCAGCGGCAAAACCTTTTGATAAAAAGCCGAACCTTACACAACAACGCTTAGACGAAATACTAGATAAGATCAATCAGCAAGGATATCAATTCCTGACCGATGAAGAAAAAGACTTTTTGAAAAAAGCAAGTAAAGAAGATCTTTAGGGACATTCAGTGTCTTTCTGAGCCTTCAGTGGTATTTTTTGTATAAGGCACGTTTCTTTTATCAGTATTTTAGCTCATGGCCAAGAGCATCTTTCGACGTATTACTAAAACAGTATTTCTGATACTGAATCTAGTGATCGTGGTGCTGTGGTTGATCTCTTGTCTCACCCCTTTTCTCAATCCCTCTACCTGGTGGATGATTGGTTTTGTTGGATTGATGGTTCCCTATCTCATTCTTGCCCTGATCATTTTCCTTATCTTTTGGTTATTCGTCAAACCCAAGCTGGCATTGATTCCGGCTATTTCTTTATTGGTTGGTTTTCAGCAGCTAAATGTGGTTTTTGCATGGAAACCCGGGCCATCGGTATCTGAGAATAAACCTGATCATGTCTTGCGAGTGGTGAGTTGGAACATCCAAAGTTTCAATGGTAATAGTAAAAACAAAGCAACCAAACAACTGGCCAGAACTGAACTTGCAGAAAGTATACAGAGACTGAATGCAGATATCGTATGCTTGCAGGAATTTAATCACACTGACGGACACAACCCTGAGTCGGATAATTTATCACTTTTTAAGAAGGAGTATCCCTATCATTTTTTCTCAAAAGATTATCAGCGAAATGGAGGCAGTTATCAATCTGGTTGTATCATTTTTTCAAAATATCCTATTGTTAATGATGAAAAAATTAAATATCCGGTAGCGGAAAGTCTGATCTATGCTGATATTGTAAAGGATGCCGATACGATACGCATTTTCAATACACATTTACAATCTTTCAAATTCAAACAAGCTGATTATACGGATCTGGAAAAGATCAAAGATCAGGATGATGAAACACTCAGGGCTTCTAAAAATATCATCCGGAAAATGAGGCTGGCCTTTAAAAGAAGAGGGGTGCAAGCCGGTATTGTTCGAAAAGCAATGGATGAGAGCCCCTATCCATCGTTGATTTGTGGTGATTTTAATGATGTTCCCAATTCTTATACCTATTTCCATATCCGTGGCAGCCATCAAGATGCATTTTTGAAAAAAGGTTTTGGTATCGGTCGCACCTTTATTTCATTGGCTTCCACACTTCGAATAGATTATATCCTACCCCACTCATCTTTTGAAGTTAAAATGTTTGATATGATCGATGAGGGGCTGAGCGATCATATTATGCTGGTGGCAGACTTACAATTGAAAAAATAAATATCTTCGCAGCACGATGAAACTGAAACACTTCTCTTGCTGTTGCTGCTGTTAATTCGGATTGTTCCTGATCCGCTGTTTCATTATTTCAGGTAAACCTGTTTTCATTTTCTCTAATTCACAAGCATGTCACTAAAAGTTTATAACTCATTAACCCGGAAAAAAGAAGTTTTTGAAGCCATCAATCCACCATATGTGGGGATGTATGTGTGTGGTCCAACGGTAAGTGGTGAAAGTCATCTCGGACATGCACGCCCTTTTATCACTTTTGATGTGGTCTATCGTTACCTCATGCATTTGGGATACAAAGTGCGTTATGTTCGTAACATTACTGATGCCGGACATTTTGAAGAAGAAGGAAGGGAAGCAGAAGATAAGATCAGTAAAAAAGCAGTGCTCGAAAAACTAGAGCCCATGGAGTTGGTGCAGAAATATACCAACCTGTATCATTGGGCGATGGCAAGATTCAATAACCTGCAACCTAGTATTGAGCCTACCGCTACCGGACATATCGTTGAGCAAATTGAAATGATTAAAAAGATCATTGCAGATGGATATGCATATGAAGCTAATGGTTCTGTTTACTTTGATGTAGAAAAATACAATACTGATTTCTCCAAAAAAGGACTGCCTTATGGTATGTTGAGTGGAAGGGTATTGGATGATCAGATCGATACAACTCGCGAACTAGACAATCAAGAAGAAAAAAGAAATAAGAGTGATTTCGCATTGTGGAAGAATGCACCTCCTGAACATATCATGCGCTGGCAAAGCCCATGGGGAGAAGGTTTTCCGGGATGGCATATTGAGTGTTCTGCGATGAGTAATAAGTATCTGGGCGATCAGTTTGATATTCATGGAGGTGGTATGGATCTTCAATTCCCGCACCATGAATGTGAAATTGCACAAAGCACTGTTTGCAACCATAAAACACCGGCTCGTTACTGGTTACACAATAATATGATCACCATCAACGGAAAGAAGATGGGTAAGAGTTATAACAATGTGATCAAGTTGAGTGAGTTGTTTGAAGGAACACATCCTATTCTTACGCAAGCATATCATCCAATGACGGTGCGATTTTTTATCCTGCAAAGTCATTATCGTGGCACACTTGATTTTAGTAACGAAGCACTGCAAGCATCTGAAAAAGCACTGCGTCGCTTATGGGAAGCTTATGATTGGCTGACAAAGCAAAATTTTGACGCGCAGGCAGTAGCTACTGATCAAACATTGGATGCAAAAACTGCTGGTCAAATCCGTGAATTCGATGAGTTCATGAATGACGACCTTAATACAGCTAAAGTATTGGCCAATATGTTTGAATTAAGCTCAGTGATCAATTCTATCAAGGATAAACATATTGCGATCAATGCCATCAGTGGTGCCACATTACAAATGTTGCAGCAACAAATGAAAGTGTATATCGAAGATATCTTTGGTCTCACCGGCGAAAGAACAGCCAATGATGGAAAGCTCGATGGCGTGTTGCAATTGTTGATCGATATCCGTAAAGAAGCCAAGCAGCGAAAAGATTTTGTGACCAGTGATAAGATCCGTAATGAATTGGCAGCCCTCGGAGTACAACTGAAAGATGAAAAAGATGGTGGGGTGAGTTATACCATTCAGTAAGAATTGAGGGATGTCAGATGTCTGATGTCTGATTTGATGAATATAGTCTATGTTGGTCGCCGACCAACAAGCACATATCATCAGCGCACATCATAACAATCATAAAAAATCAGCGGTCCATCATTCGCCACTCTTGTTGGTCGATTACTTTATAGAAACCCTTACCCCAACAAACAAACGAATTCCCTGATTAGGCGCATACACATACGTAGGATCAAAACTTAATGCATAAGGATTGTCGGGTGTAGGTTGAATTTGCCCATTGGTATTATACACTACCTGCTTATCAAAAGGATCATTGGTGCGTGCAATGATAAAGGGGTTGCCTTTGTTGGGAGTCCAATTGAGTAAATTCTTTACACCCCCATACAATTCCACCGAACGCATGCCAGTAAATACAAATTGAATGTTCTGAATACTCCAAAGAGGAGAATGAGGTCTTCGCGGATCCAAAGGACCCAGTACGGGTAATCGCATGGGCCCATAAAAATTACCTGTGTAATCAATGCCTAGGTTCCAGGGTTTTATGCGATACGAGATTGACCAAGTGCCGGTAATTTTTTCTGTTAGAATCTGTTGTGTCTTTACGCCCTGATCAACAGTGGCAACCTCTTGTAAAGTAATACCCGCCATTCCTTTTAAACCATTCAATAAACTCAATTCTGTGTTCAATGTTATTCCTTTGCTGATCGCATGTCCGTTGAGATTGTCGTAATTGATCTCATTTGGATTGGTTTCATAATCTGCAATGATACGATTGTTGAAATAGGTATACCAGGCGGAAACATCAAAGTTCCAGATGATACCTCTTTTCGACAATAGTTTTTTAGAATAATTCAGATTGATGTTATACGAACGTTCGGGTTTCAATTCATTTTTGATCACTACTTTTCTGGCACCTGTTAATGCAGCATGATCTTCCGTAAAAAGATTCACCACCCTAAAACCGCTACCGGCATTGACGCGCAGACTTTCCTGATCACCGGTTTTCCATTTGAATGCAATGCGAGGTGTAACGATGTTTCCGTGTACAGAGTGTTTGTCATAACGCATTCCTAATAACAATTGCTGCTTTGAATTCAACTGAATTTCATCTTGAATAAAAATACCGGGTAGCCAATTATTGGTGGGTAGATTTTTGGGTAATACCGGATCTGATGTGGCCGGAGTATTATCGTCATAAAAAGTATAGCGAGCAGTAATTCCAGCTAATAGATCATGATTGTTTATTTTTTTATCCCATGTCAGCTGCTGAAAAAAAATCTTTTGTCGTGCGATGTAAGACGTTGTTCCATACCGGCTGTCTTGGTCATGATCATTGAATGATACAGCGTATAAAAGCTTTTCTTTGGTAGGTAGTTGATATTGTCCGGTAAGCTCCCAGCGTTTAGTATAAATACTTTCTCCATAAATACTATCACCACCTCTGAATTGTTTGGTCCAGTTCATTTCTCCACCCCATCTGTCTTCATAATAATAACGTATAGCTAAACTGAGTAGTCTGTTTTGTTGGCGTTGAAAATTCCATTTCTGAAAAATGGAAATACGTTGTTGCAAGGTTACATCTGTAAAACCATCTGTGTTATGATCAATGGGATTGTTATAGTGATAGAGATTGATTCCCGTTAATACCTGTGCTTTTTGCAAAGGCTTCCACACAAAACCCAGATCAGCATTCTTCTCATTCCAGCTGGTCTGCATATAATCAATATATACTGACGG
>JBDKEH010000123.1:0-14474 GCA_039795345.1 Bacteroidota bacterium | reverse complement strand
GATAAAATTGCAGGATTGTATGGCGTAGCATCAAGTGGACAAAATCCACCTAGCAAACAATCCCGTGAAGCTTTTGCCGAATTAGCGGGACAAGCCGATGTTCAGTTAGCGCGGTTAAAAGTGGTGATGGAGAATGATGTAAAAGCATTGAATAAACTCATCAATGAGAAACAGGTTCCGGTGATAGGGATTAAGTGAGAAGTGAAAGGTGAAAAGTGAAAGGTGAAAAGTGAAAGGTGAAAAGTGAAAGGTGAAAGGGCTGCAACATGATTTATGTTGCAGCCCTTTTTTTATAAAAATATTTGAGTGTATCAGCTCAGAATAAAATCTGACATCTGACATCTGCGATCAGACATCTGACATCAAATCCGGTCTTCTGTCTTTTGTGCGTTGAACTGCTTGTTCATAGCGCCATTCTTCTACTTTCTTAGGGTCTCCTTGTAATAATATTTCCGGCACTTTCATGCCTCTGAAATCAGCGGGTCTTGTATATACAGGAGGGGCTAATAAATTATCCTGAAAAGAATCAGTTAGTGCAGAAGTTTCATCATTCAATACACCCGGTATCAAACGACCGATAGCATCTACTACTACTGCAGCCGCCAGCTCTCCACCACTCAATACATAGTCGCCAATTGAAACTTCCATGGTTACATATTGTTGGCGAATACGTTCATCAATTCCTTTATAGTGTCCGCAAATGATCAATAGATTTCCTTTTAAAGACAACTGATTGGCCATACGCTGATCGAATCTTTGTCCATCAGGTGTCATATAGATGATGGCATCATACGGTTGGTCTTTTTGTAATTCATCGATGGCATTGGCCAGGGGCTCGCACATCATTACCATACCAGCGCCACCACCATATTGGTAATCATCCACCATACCATATTTATTCACCGCCCATTTTCTTAGCTGATGTACACGCACTTCCAGTAGCCCCTTTTCTTGTGCACGTTTCATAATACTATGTGCAAAGGGACTTTCTAATAATTCAGGGAGAACAGTGAGTATGTCGATTCTTAACATAGAGCAAAGGTAGGAGAGATTCGATTATCGTCTCATTTTCATCAGGCCGGACTATTCATTGCCCATAAAATCTCCTAAATCTCTTCTTTGTTTTTTGGTAGGTCTACCAATTTTACTCAAACGTTTTCCCGTTTGGTAGGTAGCAGCTTCAAACTTAATTCGGTCAAGCTCTTCTGCAGGTGTGAGATCTAAATAAAACTTGATTGCTTCACTGTATTGTACCCGATGGTCTAATAACCCTGTTACTTTCACCACCCATCTGCGACTTTCTGTTTTTACTTCATATTCATCTCCAATGGCAACAATGCGTGAAGCTTTGATGGCATTGCCATTCATCTTCACCTTACCTTTACTGCATGCATCACCCGCTTGGCTTCTTGTTTTGAATAAACGAATAGCCCAGAGGTATTTGTCGATCCTTAATTTTTCTTTGACTTCGGTCATAATTAAAACAAAACAGGAGCAAATATAAAATTGCTCCTGTTTCTTTCTTTATTTTCCTTCCGCATAATATTGATGGAAATAGGGGATGGTTTCAATGCCTTTGTAAAAATTGAACACATCATATTTTTCATTCGGACTATGAAGGTTATCACTATCCAATCCAAATCCCATGAAAACGATCTTGAGTCCTAACTCTTTTTCAAACAAAGCACAAATAGGAATACTTCCACCGCCACGCACAGGAATAGGCTCTTTGCCAAAGGTGGTTTCAATGGCTTTTGCAGCAGCTCTGTATTCATGAGAATCAATCGGTGTCATATAGGGTTCACCACCATGATGTTCACTAGCCTTAACAGTAACACCTTCCGGAGCCATGCTGGTAAAATAATCGAGTATCTTTTTGGTGATTTTTTCTGATGACATATTGGGTACAAGTCTGCAAGAGATCTTAGCAAAAGCTTTCGATGGTAATACTGTTTTAGCACCTTCACCTGTATAGCCACCCCAGATACCATTGAGTTCCAATGTAGGTCTGATACCCGTTCTTTCGTTGGTGGTATAACCTTTCTCACCCCAAAGACTTTGAATGCCCAGGTCTTTCTTGTATTCGTCTTCACTAAAAGGTGCTTTAGCCATTTTGGATCTTTCTTCCGGAGTTGCTTCTACCACATCGTCATAAAATCCCGGAATGGTAATATGATTGTTTTCATCATGACATGCAGCGATCATTTTTGCCAACATGGTAATAGGGTTGGCAACAGCACCGCCATATACACCACTATGAAGATCACGATTAGGTCCGGTTACTTCTACTTCAATATAACTGAGTCCACGAACGCCAATATCAATGGAAGGCGTATCCATGCTTAACATAGAAGTATCACTGATCAGAATCACATCTGCTTTGAGTAATGCTTTATTAGCTTTTACAAAAGTGGCAAGGTTGGGACTTCCAACTTCTTCTTCACCTTCAATGAGAAATTTCACGTTGCAGCGTAGGCTATTGGTTTTGACCATTGTCTCCAATGCTTTCACATGCATATAAAATTGTCCCTTATCATCGCAAGCACCGCGAGCATAAATTTTTCCGTCTTTGATCACAGGTTCAAAAGGGCCGCTATGCCAAAGTTCTAAGGGATCGGCAGGTTGTACGTCATAGTGTCCGTACACCAAAACGGTAGGTTTTGAAGGATCAATTATTTTTTCTCCATAAACTATGGGGTGACCGGCAGTAGGATAGATAGCAGTAGTATCTGCTCCCGCTTCTTTCAGACTTTTCTCAACTGCTTCAGCGCAGCGAATCATGTCTTCCTTATGTTCTCCACGTGCACTCACACTCGGGATTCGTAATAGATCCAATAATTCATTAAGAAAACGGTCTTTATGTTCTTGTTGATATTCTTTCCAGGCTTGCATAGCAATAGTATTTGAATGAGGATGCAATTTAGGATTAACTGCTTATTTATCGTCTTAAGGAACAAATATTCATTCCAGCGTGTGCTTTTTATCAGAAATAATATTGGTTAAAGTCCATTCCAACTTTTGTTCAAAAGAATGTTCCCGATGGTCGCATTTCTTATTACAAATCCGGCAACTAAACGGCAAACAGCCATCTGTATGCACAAATAATTCGATCGCATCACCAAATTCCTGTTTGATCAATGCAGAGAGATGATCAATTTCGCGATGTGCTTCATGAATATTTAGATACCAGGGTACGGTAAGATGACAATCAATATGTAATAGATTTCCATATTTAATGACACGAAGATTGTGTAGGTCAATCCAGTTTTCAGAACGATTTTTATTGAGTATCTCAATGAACTTTTTTAGTAATTCCATATCGGCTTCATCCATGATGCCTGCCAATGAAGAACGAATAATCTTATAACCATTGTAAATGATCAAAACACTCATCGCCAGAGCGATCAACTTATCCAACCAATAAAGTTTGGTAAATAGAATCAGGATCAATCCAAGTATAATAGCAAGGGTTGAGTAAGTATCTACTTGTAAATGTTTACCACTGGCTTGAAGTGCCAGTGAATTATTTTTTTTACCTAAACGGAGGCAGATAGTACCTGCTACAAAATTGAGAACTGCTGTTGCTGCAATTAACCATAGACCTGTATCTAATTGATGTATCGGCTCATTACGAAGAATATTGGCAACGGTTTCATAAATGATCATAATACCTGCTGCTACGATCAAACCACCTTCAACTGCAGCAGAAACAAATTCAGCTTTACCATGACCATAAGGATGCTCCAGATCTTTGGGTTTTGCCGCGATGTATAAACTATACAATCCTATAAATCCGGCGATCACATTTACAATACTTTCCAGTGCATCCGATAAGATGGCAAGAGAGTGAGTGAAATAGTAAGCAATGATCTTGGTAAGGAATAATACTACACTTAACAAAGTGATCCATAACTGAACCCTAAAATTTTGTTGTGCAGTTGTCAAGGGATGTGTTTTCGTAAAGATAGTTAAGAGTTGACAGTTGTTAGTTGACAGAAATCATATTCTTATAGACCTCAATAAGCTTATTATGCTGTTTCAGTATTTATTCCACTACTATTGACTGTCATCTGTCAACTTTCTCATTGAGAGAAATCCTATCTATTCGTTTCTTTCCCTATAATGTGATTTAGTATTTTTCTAATACTCTCAACTAACAACTGTCAACTTTTCCTACCTTACCAATCTTAAACCAACCAATATGTTTAAACCACTTCTCCTATGTGCAACTGTATTTTCGTTTACAGCGATCAATGCACAAGATAAAGCACCCGCAAAATGGGATGTCAACAATCCTCCGGGTCCTGTCAAAGAAATAAAATTTACCGTCAATGAAGGTACTTGGATGAATCTGGATGTCTCTCCTGACGGAAAAGAAATCGTATTCGATCTATTAGGAGATATTTATACCATGCCTATCACGGGCGGAACTGCAAAACTACTCAGAGGTGGACATGCTTTCGAAGTACAACCAAGGTATAGTCCGGATGGAACAAAAATTTTATATACTTCGGATGCAGGGGGAGGTGATAATATATGGGTCATGAAGCGTGATGGAACTAATCCAATTCAGATCACAAAAGAAACTTTTCGATTACTGAACAATGCAGCATGGATGCCAAGTGGCGACTATATTGTTGCAAGAAAACATTTTACTTCTACACGATCTCTTGGTGCAGGTGAAATGTGGATGTATCACATTAGTGGAGGTTCCGGCTTACAACTGACCACTAGGAAAAATGATCAGCAAGATGTGAATGAACCTGTGATCTCACCTGATGGACGTTATGTTTACTTCAGTGAAGACATGTATCCGGGTGGACAATTCGAGTACAATAAGGATCCGAACAATCAGATTTTTGTGATCAGGAGATTAGACAGACAAACAGGTCGAATCGAAAATATTACTGGCGGCCCTGGAGGAGCTGTAAGACCTCAGTTGTCTCATGATGGTAAGTTGTTGGCGTTTGTGAAAAGAGTTAGGACAAAATCTGTTTTATACTTACGTAAAATTGAAACAGGTGAAGAATGGCCTGTTTATGATGACCTTTCAAAAGATCAGCAAGAAGCTTGGTCTGTTTTTGGATTATATACAGGGTTTAATTGGATGCCCGATGATAAAGAGATCGTTATTTGGAGCAGGGGTAAGATCATTCGTATTGATGTGAATGAAGCCAATAAATCTGTGGTTATTCCTTTTACAGTAGAAGTCAATCAAAAAATTGTTGATGCCGTTCGTTTTCAGCAAGAGTTGAATCCGGAAACATTCAATCCAAATGTGATCAGACATGCCATTACATCTCCTGATGGTAAATGGCTGGTGTTTAATGCGGTTGGATACTTATGGAAAATGGCATTACCTAATGGAAAGCCTAGTCGCATTACATCAGGATCCGATTTTGAATATGAACCTTCATTCTCATCAGATGGTAGCAAAATAGTTTATACCACTTGGAATGATGAAAATAGTGGAGCGATTTATAGCATCAATATCAATGGAGGAACTCCTGTAAAACTAACCATGCAGAAAGGGATCTATCGACAACCTTCTTTCTCCCGTAATGGTACACTGATTGTTTTCAGAAAAGAAGGAGGCAATGATGCAATGGGGCCGGCATACACTGCACAGCCGGGAACTTATATGATGAAAGCAGATGGGTCTGATGAAAAACTGATTACACAAAGAGGTGATATGCCTCGCTTTAATAGTAGTGGTACAAGGATCTATTATCAATTGGGTGGCGGTATGAACAGACAATATGCAAGTTGCGATCTTTCAGGTAATGATGAGCGCATTCATTTAAAGAGTACTTATGGCAGTCAGTTTACCGTATCACCGGATGAGCAATGGATATCCTTTATTGATTTGCATGAAGTATACATTGCTGCATTTCCGGTAACAGGTAAAACAGTTGATATCGGTTCAGGAACAAAAGATTTTCCCGTAAGAATTGTATCAAAAGATGCCGGGATCAATTTGCATTGGTCTGGTGATAGTAAAACATTGCATTATACTTTAGGGAATCAATACTTCACAGTTCAGTTGGCAGATCGTTTTGGATTTGTATCAAATAAATCGGAGTCGGATTTTAAAGTACCGGAGAAAGGTCTTGATATTAAAGTAGATGTAGCGCTTGATAAGCCGAATGGAATGGTCGCATTCACTAATGCAACCATCATTACAATGAAAGGTGATGAAGTGATTACAGGCGGAACCATTCTTATAGAAAACAATTTGATCAAACAAATCGGAAAATCAGTTCGTATCCCGGCAGGGGCAAAAGTGATTGATTGTAAAGGAAAAACCATTATGCCAGGTTTTATTGATGCACATGCTCATGCAAGTCATTTTCGTTCAGGTATGTCGCCGCAAAAGCACTGGCCTTATTATACCAATATGGCATATGGTGTAACTGCGATGCATGATCCTTCTGCGAACAGTGAAATGGTTTTTGCGCAAAGTGAAATGGTGAAAGCCGGAGCTATGGTTGGTCCAAGGGTATTTTCCACAGGTACCATTCTTTATGGTGCCGATGGTGATTTCAAGGCAGTGATCAATTCTATTGATGATGCACGTAGCGCATTGAGAAGAACAAGAGCATTTGGGGCTTTTTCAGTAAAGAGTTATAACCAACCTCGTAGAGAACAAAGACAAATGATCATTCAGGCAGCGCGTGAATTGGGAATGGAAGTAGTGCCAGAAGGTGGCTCTTTCTTCTTTCACAATATGAGCATGATCCTTGACGGGCACACCACCATCGAGCATAATATTCCTGTTGCGCCATTATACAATGATGTGATCCAATTATGGAAATCATCTAAGACCGCCTATACTCCTACTTTGATCGTTAACTATGCAGGTGTGAGTGGAGAGTATTACTGGTATCAACATACCAATGTTTGGGAGAAAGAAAGATTGCTCCGTTTTACACCACGTTCAGTTATTGATACAAGAAGTCGTCATAGAACCATGCTGCCGGAAGAAGAATACAAGAATGGTCATATCTTAACGTCTGAAAGCGGAAAGAAACTAAACGATCATGGTGTGAATGTCAATATTGGTGCACATGGACAAATACAAGGCATGGGGGTTCACTGGGAAATATGGATGATGCATCAAGGTGGGATGAGTAATCTACAAGCTTTAAAAACAGCTACTATTAATCCCGCTCAAAGCTTGGGATTAGATAAATGGATCGGATCACTTGAAGCAGGAAAGCTCGCTGATCTGATTGTGTTAGATAAAAGCCCACTAGATAACATCAGAAATACTGAGTCTGTAAAATATACCATGGTCAATGGAAGATTATATGACGCAGATACGATGACAGAAATAGGGAATTATAATAAACCGAGAGGCAAATTTTATTGGGAGCAGATGAAGAACGCTGCAGCATTTAGTTTCCCTTGGTTGACCGACGCATCAACAGAAACAGAAACCTGTTCTTGTGGTAAGCATTAAAACTCCCGGTAAACTTGTATTGAAGTTTACCGGAATTGTTACAACTCATTTAACTATGAAGAATGTTATTTTATCATTACTAATTTTATTGTTCTGCTTCAAAGCTGAAGCGCAAACAGGAAAGGAAATATTCTGGCAAGAACTTCAAAAACTTTGTGGAAAAGCATTTGAAGGGAAAGTATTGATAGCGCCTCCTAATGATACGGGTTTTGTAGGAAAGACCCTGCAGATGCATGTTCGAGGTTGCGAAGAGAATCGTATCCGTATTCCGTTTCATGTAGGCAATAACTTTTCAAGAACATGGGTATTAACCAACCAAAAGGAAGGTTTGTTGTTGAAACATGATCATCGACATGAAGATGGAACACCTGATCGCATAACGATGTATGGTGGATTATCTACCAATAGCGGAACAAATGTGATGCAAATATTTCCAGCAGATCAGGAAACAGTGAATCTTCTACCAAGGGCTGCTACAAACGTTTGGTGGATGACTTTGTCTCCCGGAAAATCATTCACATATAACTTGCGTGTGATTGGTTCTGACAGACAGTTCAGTATTGAGTTTGATCTTACAAAAGAAATTCAACCACCACCTGCACCTTGGGGTTGGAGAGAATAGCAATAAGGTATCGCATCATGCGATACCTTATTTTTTTAGATCAGTTCAATCGTGTAATTAATAGGGCAATGTTTTGCCAACATTGCAGAAATACCGCAATATTTTTCTTTGGACAGACTAACGGCTCTATTCAGTTTATCTAAATTTTCAGGCGATACATCACAACGATATACCATGTCGATGAACTTGAACACCTTTGGATGATCTTCTGTTTGTTCTGCAGATGCTTCAATTTCTAGTTTGGTAAATGGAACTTTCATTTTGTGTAAAATTTCCACTACATCAATACCACTGCATCCACATAAGGATCCAAGTAGCATTTTTTTTGGATTCATTCCACTGCCGGACCCGCCGCCTTCAATACTAGCATCTAAACGTGCCACATGACCTGTATCAGCTTTTACATCAAAAGCGAGTGTTTCCACCCATGAAGTTGTAACTTTCATTTGAATCGTTTTATAGGTAGTAATATTTTATTTCATTCTTGCTGCAACTACATCCCAGTTCACCACATTCCACCATGCATTGATGTAATCTGGTCTTCTGTTTTGATATTTTAAGTAGTAAGCATGTTCCCATACATCCAAACCTAATAATGGCTTCCCGCGTTTTTCAGCTATGTCCATTAATGGATTATCTTGGTTTGGAGTTGAACTGATTGTAAGATTCCCATCGCTATTCAAGATTAACCAAGCCCATCCACTTCCAAATCTACTTTTAGCGGCATCTGCAAATTGTGTTTTAAAAGCTTCAAATGATCCAAATGCCTGAATGATCGAAGACCCTAATTGTCCGGAAGGTATTGTAGCGCCACCCGGCTTCATCGTTTGCCAAAACATTTCATGATTATAATGTCCTCCTGCATTGTTACGCATTTTGACAGAATACTTTGAAATATTTCCAAGTAAAGATTCGAATTTGGTATTGTTGGTATTGACATTTTCGGCAGAACAGGCTTCAGCTAATGCTTTTGCGTAAGCTGCAGCGTGCTTACTATAATGGATATCCATAGTAGCGGTATCAATAGATGGTTCTAATGCATTGAAAGCATAGGGTAGTGGCTGTTGCATAAATTCACTACTGCCTATATTAACAGACGCGTTTACTACAGAAGGTAAAATGGTTGCTGAGAGCCCTAATGCAATACCTGCTTTACCCGTTTGCTGAATAAATGCTCTACGGGATGATGATCGATTCATAAAAAAAGTTTTTCTCGATAAAAAATCTATACAGAAAGCACTATGAAGTAATTTCTTCCTGTTCCTTGTTTCTTAATTGCTGTTTCTTCCTAAAGTTATTCCAAATCTCACGTAAGCGTGTAAAAGTTCTGTAATAAAACTCTTGATTGAACAATTGTGAATCATGCATGGCTTTGTAAGTAAGAAAAGCCCCAATAGGAATCAATACCAAAGTAGACAACCACATTCCTTCCCATGGAGAAGCTGATCCTGATTTCACAAACTTTTCTCCAAAATTGTTGAATAGATGAAATAGTACAAAGAAGATGATCGCAAAAACCAAAGGAGTACCCAATCCTCCTTTTCGAATGATAGATCCAAGTGGGGCGCCAATTAAAAACAACACGATACAAGCCACTGATAAAGTAAACTTTCGATGCCATTCTATTTCATGGAAACGTAGGGACTTAGATTTATCTGTATAATCTGTGGCCAATAAGCCGATATTACTTTTAATACTACTGATTTGTCCCACACTTGCGTCAATGATGTTATCTCTTAATGAATCAGGGAGTAGTGCATCAAATGATTTGGCGGTTTGTAATTTTAAAGTATCTGTTTTGATCCATCCTGTATCTGCTGCATAACGTGCAAATCGTACATAAGGTGTAACATCTGCTCTTGATCTTTTGAGGTAAAAAGTGTCAATATTTTCCAATGAATCAATGGCATGATTCAGTTGTCTCAGACTAAGCATTTTAGGATCATAGAATGCACTATCTCCTGTTTTATTCATTTGAAAACTAGAGAGGTCAAATATTTTTTTGTATTCTTTGAATCCTAGTCTTATAAACTCGGTATTGGTGGTGCCTCTGGTGCCGCGTTCTTCAAAACGCCATCCATTTTTAAGAATGAATTCAAGGAATTTTTTATCAGGGGTTACACGCATGATACCACTTTCGGCCATCAGCATATTGTCTTGTAAACCGTAATTCTTTTCAAACAAAACGATATCATGGATAACACTGTCATTTTTTTCTTTTTTTCCCAGCTTGATCACATACCCATCCAGCTTATCATAAAATACTCCTTCTTTGATATCAATAGCAGGCTTCGAAACGATAATATCATATTTCAAAGCGGCAAGTTTCAATTGCGTAACAGGAATGATGTTGTTGGAAAATAGAAATGCAAGTCCGCTTAGAAAAATTGTGATCACGAAAAGTGGACGCATAAAACGTAGTAAAGGAATGCCGGAGGCTTTAATGGCAACCAATTCAAACGATTCTCCCAAATTTCCAAAAGTCATGATCGATGAAAACAATAGTGCTAATGGTAAAGCCATCGGAACCCAAAAAAGCAATACCAATCCCACCAATTTCATCACCGTAAAAAAATCCAATCCTTTACCTACTAGGTCATCAATGTATAACCAGAAAAATTGCATAGTGAGTACGAACAATGAAATAGCGAACGCCGCCAGAAATGGCCCGATGAATGAACGGATGATGAGTATGTCTAGTT
Source organism: Bacteroidota bacterium (assembly GCA_039795345.1). Taxonomy (GTDB): domain Bacteria; phylum Bacteroidota; class Bacteroidia; order Chitinophagales; family Chitinophagaceae; genus Sediminibacterium. Next base: position 3,688 of record JBDKEH010000123.1, on the reverse strand, counting down.
TTTTGAACATGGGAAGTGAATGAAGTGAGTAGTGAGTAGTCAATGGTGAATAGTGAATTGTGAATTTTTTACTCACTATTGATTACCAATCATTCACCATTGACCATTCACAATTCACTTATCTTCATACAATGTTAAACGCAAATCTAAGACTTTCATCAGAGGAAAGGCAGTTGCTGCTGGATGAGGGTTTTATTTTAACAAAGCGAAGCATCCTGGCGAAAACAGAAAAGCTATTTGGTGATCTGAGTGAGGTGTTCAGACAACAAGTTCTTGCGCAAAAGATGAATAATGCGGATTTCATGCAGTTGACGCCTAAGCTAGCTCGGGGTGAAAATTATAATGGTTTACCATGGGTGATGATGGACTATCCCCGTTTATTTACCAAAACAGATATCTGTGCCATTCGTTGCTTTTTTTGGTGGGGGCATTATTGTAGTATCACATTGCATCTATCCGGCCATTATCAGGAGAGATATCAAACTCGGTTATTTGATTTTTTGAAGGATGATAAAGAGAGCGAGTGGATGTTTTCAGTAGCAAAGGATCCTTGGCAACATATGATTAGTCATGAGAATTATCATCCGGGTGATCAGGTCGATCATTTTTTAGAGGCATGGCGATCAAGCCCCTATCTTAAGATCGCAAAAAAAATCCCACTGACGCAGTGGGATCAATTAGATGATTTTTTTACAGACAATTATGCCGTTTTACTCTCTTTGTTGAGAGGTTAAGCGCCTAGTCTATGGAATAATTCTTTTACCTGATAGCCCCACAATTGGCTCTGGTCTTTAATCTCGTTTTTCTCAGCGAAATCTTTAATGATCAGAATCGTTTGATTAGATATCTCAGTCTTTTCGATTCTGAATTCAAAGTATTCATTCTTCTCAGAATGCAACCAATGAAAGCGGATGAATTTATCCTGCTCTTGGTCAACGAGAGCTGCTTTGTCAGGAGTACCTCCATTCCATGAAAAACTATACACGCCTTCCCATTCGTCTACTTTATCTGCGAACCATTCCTGTAAACCTGCCGGAGTGGCTAAAAATTCAAAAAGAATTGCTGGGGAACATCTCACCGGAAACTCTAAAGTAAATAACTGCTTTTTGCTCATTACATTCTCTTTAATCTACCTTCATTCGTAAGGCTGCAATAATATTAAATAATCCATACCGTCCAAATGTTTTTTTAATGAAGTCGAGGGTTTCTAACTAAGTAAAAAAAAGACATTTCTCGACATGTTCATAAGTCGCTGTTTTTCAGTATGTTGTACGGAATATTTTTTTTGAAAAAATTTCAAAATTCCTTAAATTGCTGATAACTGTAGAAACGACGCCCGATAGAGGAACCAAGGATCAACTGCTGAAACTAGTTTCACAACCCTAATACACAACCAAAACTGCTTCCCATGAGTATGCGTCAGCTCAAAATCACGAAGTCTATTACCAATCGGGAATCCCAAAGTCTTGAAAAGTATCTTCAAGAAATCGGAAAAGTAGATTTGATCAATCCGGAAGAAGAAGTTCAATTGGCAATGCGAATTCGACAAGGCGATCAACGTGCTTTGGATCGTTTGGTAAAATCCAATCTTCGCTTTGTGGTATCAGTTGCCAAACAATATCAAAACCAGGGTCTCACCTTACCGGATCTCATTAATGAAGGTAATTTGGGATTGATCAAAGCTGCATTGCGTTTTGATGAAACACGTGGTTTCAAATTCATTTCTTATGCAGTATGGTGGATTCGTCAAAGTATTTTACAGGCATTGGCAGAGCAAAGTCGCATTGTTCGATTGCCTTTGAATAAAGTTGGATTGACCAATCGTATCAGTAAAGCCTATCAGTTATTGGAACAGGAGTTTGAACGGGAGCCGACTGTACAGGAACTGGCTGAGCTGCTTGAACTTAGTATTGAGGAAGTAGCAGCTACGATGAGTGTAGGATTCAGGCATGTCAGCATGGATACTCCATTGTCTGATGGTGAAGACGGAACATTAATGGATGTTATGGAAAACCCCAATGCCGATAAAACAGACGAAAAATTGGTACATGATGAATCATTAAGGATGGAAATTGAGCGGAGTTTGAAAACATTAACAGAAAGACAAAAGGAAGTGCTTTGCTTTTTCTTTGGAATAGGGGTAGATAATCCACTAAGTCTGGAAGATATTGGTGAAAGATTTAACCTAACGCGTGAAAGGGTGCGTCAGATCAAGGATAAAGCCATTACCAAGCTCAGAAGTACCAGCAGATGTAAACACTTGAAGGTGTATCTCGGATAAATAAAACCATACTATATTTGCAACGCTTAAAGTGAACCTCAAATTGGTTCACTTTTTTATTGGTGTAAGACCGAAATCGTGAATTATGTTCCAGAATCTCTCCGAAAAATTAGAATCTGCGTTTAAAAACCTCAAAGGTGAAGCGCGTATCAATGATCTAAATGTTGCCAATACCGTAAAAGACATTCGTCGCGCTCTGATTGATGCGGATGTTAATTTCAAAATAGCTAAAGAGTTCACAGATAAAGTAAAAGAGAAGGCCGTAGGTGAGAAAGTTATCAATGCGATCAGTCCCGGTCAGTTGATGGTTAAGATCGTTCAGGATGAATTAACTGAATTGATGGGTGGTTCAGAAGCTGCTTTCAATGTCACCGGAAATCCTGCGATCATTTTGATTGCCGGTTTACAAGGTAGTGGTAAAACAACTTTTACCGGAAAGTTGGCTAACTATCTCAAAAATAAAAAAGGGAAGTCGCCTCTATTGGTAGCTGCTGATATTTACCGTCCGGCAGCGATTGATCAATTGACAGTATTGGCCGAACAAGTAGGTGTAGATATCTATAGTGAAAGAGAAAATAAAAATGCCGTAGAGATCGCTTTGAATGCGATCAAAGAAGCAAAGGCAAAAAATAAAAATGTAGTCATCATAGATACGGCCGGACGTTTAGCTGTTGATGAAGCGATGATGAAGGAAGTGGCAGATATCAAAGCTGCAGTGAATCCCACAGAGATTTTGTTTGTTGTGGATTCAATGACAGGTCAGGATGCTGTGAATACTGCAAAGGCTTTCAATGACCGATTGGATTTTTCCGGTGTTGTATTAACAAAGTTAGATGGTGATACCCGAGGTGGTGCTGCACTTTCTATCAAGTATACCGTCCAAAAGCCTATCAAATTCGTAAGTAGCGGAGAGAAGCTGGATACACTGGATGTTTTCTATCCCGATCGTATGGCACAGCGTATTCTGGGAATGGGTGATATTACTACATTGGTAGAAAAAGCCCAAGCTCAGTATGATGAAGTACAGGCGAAAAAACTGGAGAAAAAAATTCGCAAGAATCAGTTTGATTTTCAGGATTTTCTGGATCAGTTACAGCAGATCAAGAAAATGGGAAATATCAAGGATTTGATGGGAATGATCCCGGGTGTAGGAAAAGCGATCAAGGATGTTGATATCAATGATGATGCGTTCAAGGGTATTGAAGCGATCATCAGCTCAATGACACCTTTTGAACGTTCAAATCCTGATAGCTTAACGCCAAGTCGCAAACAGCGTATTGCCAAAGGAAGTGGGAAAGATATTGCCGAGGTAAATGCTTTCATGAAACAGTTTGAACAGATGAAGCAGATGATGAAGATGATGAACAATATGCCGATGGGAGGAAAGTTTCCGGGTATGCGTAGATA
>JBDKEH010000025.1:0-4659 GCA_039795345.1 Bacteroidota bacterium | reverse complement strand
CCATTGAGAAATATGGCGCTGATGCAACACGTTGGTATTTGATCACGAACGCATCACCTTGGGATAATTTGAAATTTGATCTGGCAGGTATTCAGGAAGTGCAGCGCAAATTTTTCGGTACGTTATACAATACCTATCAGTTTTTTGTTTTGTATGCAAACGTAGATGGATTTGCATTTCAAGAAGCGCCGATCGCCTTGTCAGATAGACCAGAGATCGATCGCTGGATCCTTTCTTCACTCAATAGTTTAGTGAAAAAGGTAACGGCAGCCATGGATGACTACGAGCCAACTATTGCCGGAAGAGCCATTGAAGAATTTGTGGATGAGCATTTGAGTAACTGGTATGTGCGTTTGTGTCGCCGTCGTTTTTGGAAGGGTGATTATGAAACAGACAAGATCAGTGCGTACCAAACTTTGTATGAATGTTTGGAGACGATTCTAAGATTGATGGCGCCTATTTCTCCATTCTTTAGTGATGCAGTTTTCAGAAATCTGAATGCAGTAACGAATCGATTCAATGTTACATCTGTTCACCATGCAGATTTTCCTGTGGCAAATGATGCTGCGATTGATGAAGTGTTGGAGGAAAGGATGCAATTGGCACAGGATGTTTGTTCGCTGGTATTATCATTGCGTAAAAAAGTAAACATCAAAGTAAGACAGCCTTTACAGAAAGTGTTGATCCCGGTACTTGATCCTAATATGAAACATCAGTTAGAATTGATCGAGGATCTGATCAAGGCGGAAGTGAATGTAAAGGAGATGGAATACATCACGGATACGGAAGGTATTATCAAGAAAAAAATCAAGCCTAATTTCAAAGCACTGGGAACCAAACTGGGGGCGAAAATGAAAGCAGCGGGTGCCTTAATTACCGGTTTTGGTCAGCATGAGATCGCTACGATCGAGAAAGCGGGTCAAATAGACCTGAATCTGGATGGCGAGACCATTACCATTTTGTTATCTGAGGTGGAGATCGCTGCTGAAGATATTCCGGGATGGAGTGTGGCGGGCAAGGGCAGTTTGACCGTAGCCTTGGATATAACCCTCACGGAAGGGCTAAAACAGGAGGGAGATGCCAGAGAATTCGTCAATCGGATACAAAATATCAGGAAAGAAAGCGGTTTTGAACTCACAGACCGTATATTCGTGACCGTTCTTGAGGCAGAAGGCCTTAAGGAGTCCATTGTTAAGTATAACGATTATATTTGCCGCGAAATTTTGGCAGATTCCATTGAATGGGTACCTCAGTTATCAGACGGTATTGAGATCGAAGTCAATGATACTCTGTTAAAAGTGGTAGTAAACAAAAAAGGATAAAAGCGTATGGCTACTAAGAAACCAGCCCCTAAGGCAGCGAAAAAACCGGCTCCAAAGGCGGCACCAGCCAAGAAAACAGCTTCAAAACCAGCACCTAAGAAGGCTGCAGCCAAGCCTGCTCCTAAAAAAGCAGCCAAGCCTGCACCTAAACCTGCTGCTAAAAAAGCGGCTCCTGCTAAGAAAGCAGCGGTAAAACCGGCACCTGCAAAAAAGGCTGCGGCTAAACCTGCTCCTAAGCCGGCTGCTAAGGCGCCCGTTAAAGTAGCGAAACCTGCGGCTAAACCTGCTGCTAAACCAGCTCCAAAACAGGCGTCAGCTCCTGTTAAGAAAGCTGCTGTACCTGCTAAGCCTGCCGCAAAAGCTCCGGTAAAACCCGCAGCCCCCGCACCTGCTGCTAAGCCTGTATCTACGCCATTACCACCGATGAAGAAACCAGAACCAAAAGGGCCGCCAGCACCGCCTGTGAAACCAGTGCGTAAAGCACCAGAGCCGTTGAAAGAAGTAAAAGTTCCTAAGACTAGCACCAAAAGCAGCGTACCTTATCAGCCCGGATATACACCATTAGAAAAAAGAGTAGAAACTGTGAGAAGCAACGAAACATTAGTTAAATACAGTGATGCGGACTTAAATGAATTCCGTGAGTTGATCAATAAGAAACTGGAAGCAGCTAAAAAAGAGCTGACTTATCTCCAGGGCTTAATTACCCGTAAAGATGAAATGGGTGGTGATAACGACGATGCTCGTTATATGACCATGGAAGATGGTAGCATGAGCATGGAAAGAGAACAACTGAGCCAGATGGCCAGCCGTCAGATTACTTATATTGATCACTTGGAAAAAGCATTGATGCGTATTGAAAACAAAACCTACGGTATCTGTCGTGTTACAGGTAAGTTGATCGATAAAGCTCGCTTACGCGCAGTGCCGCATGCAACTTTGAGTTTGGAAGCAAAACTGGGTTTAGTGAAGCCTAGTGCTGAATAGTGAGTAGTCAGTAGTGAGTTTGAATGACTTAAAAATATAAGAGAAGCCCTCAAGTAAAATTGAGGGCTTCTCTTATTATGTTACTCACTATTGACTACTCACTATTCACTATTCATCTCACTTCCTGCATCTCAACCAATTTCTTATAAATTCCTCCCATCAACAGCAGTTCATCGTGTGTGCCCCTTTCTGCAATCTCGCCTTTTTGTAGAACGATGATCTCGTCTGCATTACGAATGGTGGACAGGCGGTGAGCAATAACGATGGAAGTACGTTGTTGCATCATATTATTAATAGCATCTTGTACTAACCTTTCACTTTCAGTATCAAGAGAGGAAGTTGCTTCATCCAAAATTAAAATCGGTGGATTCTTTAATACGGCACGTGCAATGGTTACACGCTGACGTTCACCGCCACTTAGTTTACTTCCTCTGTCACCAATATTGGTATCAAATCCTTCTTCTTTACGTTGAATAAAATCATAGGCATTGGCAACCCTTGCTGCTTGTTCTATTTGCTTTTGATCTGCATGATCGATGCCCAAAGCAATGTTATTTGCGATGGTATCATTGAATAATATTGGCTCTTGTGTTACAATGCCCATCTGATTCCGTACGGAGTGCAATGAGTATTCTTTGATATTGACGCCATCAATCAATAACTCGCCAACACTCACATCATGAAAACGTGGAATAAGATCTGCCAATGTACTTTTTCCTGCACCTGATGAACCTACCAAAGCAATTGTTTTTCCCTTTTTGATTTTGAGGTTGATATTTTTTAAGATGGTTACATCCTCATATGAAAAAGAAACATTTTTAAATTCAATACTATCGTTGAATTCAGTCAGTGTCTTTGCATTGGGTTGGTCAGTAACAGTAACAGGTGCTTTTAAAATTTCTTCAATTCGCTGAATGGCGGCACTACCTCGTTGTGCGCTGTAAAATGAGCCGGATAAGGATTTCGCCGGATTGATGATCTGCGTAAAGAATACGATATACGTAATAAAGCTCTCAGGTTCTAGGCCGAATTGTCCATCCAATACCAATTTGCCACCAAACCAAAGAATACACGATAATACCAATACACCCAAGAATTCAGACATCGGTGAAGCCAGGTCTTTTCTGAAATTCATCTTGTTACGGATATGGTTCAGCGTATTGTTATTACTGATGAATTTGTTATGTAAAATCTTCTCTGCGTTGAATGCTTTGATGACACGTAATCCACCAAGTGTTTCATCAAGAATAGACATCAGTGTACCCAATTTCTCTTGCGAAGAAGTGGATTGTTTTTTCAATGAGCGACTCAATCTGCCAATAATAAAACCGGTAAGTGGTAATAATACCAATAAGAATAAAGACAATGCCGGACTCAGCATCACCAGAAAAACGAGAATGATGATAATATTTAAAGGGTCTCGTATCAATGCTTCCAATGTTCCCATTACACTCCATTCTACTTCGTTGGCATCATTGCTCATTCGACTGATGATATCACCTTTACGTTGTTCTGTAAAGTATCCGATGGGGAGTTCTAATATTTTGCTGTATAGGTCTGCACGAAGTTTGGTCATGACATAATTCCGCATAGGTGCCAATACCCTAAAAGAGAGATATGTAAAGACGTTTTTAAAGAAGATCGAAATAATGATCAATCCGCAAATAGCCCCCAAAGCATACACTTCACCTTTGTCGGTGATCAGTTTGCTGATAAAATATTTTAGATAATTTAACACGCCATTGGCAGTCAAGGAGAACTCGGGTTCGACATTGATCAATGCTTCTTTATTGAATAATAATTGCAGAAAAGGGGCTAGCATAGCCAATGATATCAGCGAGAATAGGATTGAAAACAAGGTGAAAACCAAATACAGGACTATGTTCTGCTTCTGACTCCTCAGGTAAAAAAGTATTCTGGAAAAACGCTTCATATCAGGATAAAATCGGTAAAACACAGCAAAGTAAGTAATTTTACAGCCAATCAAACAGTTCAACATGGAAGAAGGAAAACGTCAGCGTCAGGTAGCAGGAGCCATTCAGGAAGAAATGAATGATATTTTCAGGAGACTGAATCTTTCCATGCTCGATGGAGGAATGGTATCCATTTCCTCTGTTAAAGTCACCCCCGATCTGTTGGAAGCCAGAATTTATCTCAGCCTGTTTCAGGTAAAAGATACCAAAGCCACCATGAAGACCATTGAGGGTCGTGCATGGGAGATCAAAAAAGAACTGGCTGATAAAATGAAGCATCAACTCCGCCGAATACCCGTTCTTCATTTTTATCTCGACGACACTTTGGATTATGTGTTCAAGATGGAAGAGATCTTTAAGCATATTAGTGAGGAGAAGAA
>JBDKEH010000024.1:0-3421 GCA_039795345.1 Bacteroidota bacterium | reverse complement strand
ATTGGAAGTATGCACAAGTAAGAGATACAAGAAGTATGAATTACTGGATCGCAGTAAACCAATTTACAGCAACTGAAACGGTGTATGATATCATGGGAACTGACACTGTAGCTTTCAGTGGTAATCTGAAAATGGCTCATACTACCGGTTTGAAGTTAGGTGACAGAACCAATGATATTGACACCTCAAGGGAAGATGATCCATTGTATATGGATTATGTTCCGGATGAACGGCTCAAAAAAATTCCGGTCACAAAAAGACCGAATAGCGAGTTCCCGAAAGGAAAAGATAATATCCGTATCACACCATGGGGTCCGTATAATTTCGAGTACCCATTGTTATGGTTGAAACAAATAGATAGCTCAGGTTTGTATCATTTTGAAGTACTTGCACCATCCGGTAATTGGAAAGTCAATGGCGCACTTGGATTTGAAATTACAGATAAAGGAGCAGACAGCTTTCCTTCTCATTTAGTTGCAAAACCTATATCTGATGCTGCTTTTAAAGAAATCAGACTTGAATATTCAGGAGATGTATTTATAGATCAATTGGGTAAGACAGGTAGCAGTGGCAGCTTATTTGGATATGAACAATACCACCCTAAACAAAATTGGAATGTACAATGGTTTTCATGGAACGATACAACTGATCCTTTGACACATGAGGATGCTTTTATGCAATTACTTAAGTCCTCTCCCATTCATCAAAACACTTATGATCAATTGGATTTTACTTGGTGGGGGGCCATTGGAAAAAATTTACCTGCTGATTCATTTGCAACTGTTGCCACTACTACCATCGAAACAGAAGCCGGTTTTTATGATATTGGTATTACTGCTGATGACTATGTAAAAGTATATGTTGATGGAAAACTATTCATTGACGCATGGGATCCCAAGTATACAGCACTGGATGAATTAACCCATCATAGAAGATTATTGGAACTCAGTAAAGGTATTCATGAATTTAGAGTCGTTCATGCAGAGCGAACAGGTATCGCTACATTGATGTTTTATATGCATCCGCAAAAGAAACCGGAAGAAAAAATGCTGTTCCAGCAAAAGATCAGTAACCACTAATTCGCGGAAGCTTTGAATGTGAAATTCTTCTGAGAGAAATAACTAAACGCTACTACAAAAAAAGTAGTGATGATCTTGGATAAAGTAGGATACCATCCGAACACTTCTACAAACAGTTTTAGGAAAGCATAATTCAGTAATAAACAACCTAACACTACCAGAAAATATTTACTGATCTGTTTTCTTTTGGCCACAGAAGTCTCCTGAAAAACAACATAACGACTCAGATAGAAACCCACCGGAAAAGTGATCGTAAAGGCTGCCAAAAAAGCGGCTATATGGGCGCTTATGGATACAAAAGACAGATGAATGATCTGTTTATCAAATATATAGTTGTAGGCTACAAAGAAAAGTGCGATGTCCAACAGGGTATTGAACCCACCACAAGCAGCATAACGGTAGGTCTGTAATGGCATGAACTTTCGGAAAATTGGATAGAAAAAATCGACTAAAGAAAGGATCAGTGCCCGGATATGTTCGTGCAAGTTTCGCATGAAGCCGCTAAGGTAGGTGTTAATTAATTACTTTTGCGCCCGAAACCATTAAGAAAATGAGTGTTGTAGAACAGATCAAAAAGGCAGCTGCAAGTACTATTACAGGGTTGTACCAAATACCCATACAACCCAACGAAATACTAGTGAATGCTACTAAACCTGAATTCGAAGGTGATTATACCGTGGTACTTTTTGCGCTGGTCAAACAGCTCAAGAAATCACCCGACGCTTTGGGTGAAGAGATCGGTAAAGCCATGATCGAAAAGTTTCCTGCGTTATTTAGTAACTACAATATCATCAAGGGTTTTTTAAATCTTTCTGTTACAGACGCATATTGGTTTCAATTCTTATCTGACCAACATTCCAATGAAACATTTGGATTTAATACTACCATTCATGAAAAAGTAATGGTAGAGTACTCCTCTCCAAATACCAATAAACCTTTGCATCTGGGTCATTTACGTAACAATTTTTTAGGGTGGAGTATTGCTGAGATCTTAAAAGCCACAGGTCATGATGTAGCGAAAACCTGTATCGTTAATGATCGTGGTGTACATATTTGTAAGAGCATGATCGCTTGGCAAAGATTTGCCAATGGTGCTACTCCTGCCAGCACAGGCATGAAGGGTGATCATTTTGTGGGTGATTATTATGTGAAATTCAATGACGCCTATAAAAAAGAAATCGATGAATTAGTGGCTTCAGGCATGAATAAAGAACAGGCCGAAAAAGAAGCACCGATCATGAAAGACACGCAACAGATGTTGATCGATTGGGAAGCCGGTAAACCTGAAGTGATGGAGTTATGGCGCACCATGAATGGCTGGGTATACGAGGGTTTTAACCAAACCTATCAACGTATTGGTAGCGATTTTGATAAAACCTATTATGAAAGCAACACATACCTCCTTGGAAAAGATCTGGTTGAAACCGGTTTAGCCAAAGGCGTCTTTTTTCAAAAAGAAGATGGCAGTGTTTGGATCGATCTGACGGCCGATGGATTGGATGAAAAACTGGTTCGCAGAAAAGATGGAACATCGGTGTATATCACACAGGATATTGGATTGGCAGAGCAAAAACAAAAAGAGTTCAATGCACAGCAAAGCATTTATGTTGTAGGCGACGAGCAGAACTATCATTTCAAAGTATTAAAACTGATCTGTCAGAAATTGCAATTGCCTTCTGCTGATGGTATTTATCATTTGAGTTATGGCATGGTAGAATTACCCTCTGGTAAAATGAAGAGTCGTGAAGGAACTGTGGTGGATGCAGATGATCTGGTGGAGGAAATGGTGAATATTGCCAGACAAAAAACAGAAGAGCTTGGAAAAGTAAAAGACTTTACAGCAGAAGAGTTAAAAGACCTCTATGATATCATTGGCTTAGGTGCTCTCAAGTTTTTCCTATTGCGTGTAGACCCTAAGAAAAAGATGATCTTTAATCCGGAAGAAAGTATCGATTTCCACGGATTTACGGGTCCGTTTATTCAATATACACATGCAAGGATCAAGAGCATCCTGAGGAAAGCTGGTGTGAATGGTGAATTGTCAATTGTCAATTATTCACCTTTCACTTTTCACCTTTCACTGTTGCCTCTTGAAAAGGAACTCCTCCTCACCCTGGAACAGTTCCCGACCGTATTGAATGAAGCCGCAACTGAACATGATCCTTCAAAAGTGGCGATCTATGTGTTCAATTTGGCGAAAACATTCAATTCATTTTATACAGAACATTCTATTGCGAATGCAGAGAATGAAGAGAAAAAAAGATTGAGACTTGCTTTATCTCAATTAACGGCACAAACCCTGAAAAATGGGATGTCTGTATTGGGAATTAGGGTGCCGGAAA
>JBDKEH010000069.1:0-29671 GCA_039795345.1 Bacteroidota bacterium | reverse complement strand
CCCAACGCTTTGATATTGGAACGTAATCCATTCAAAAAAGCTCCGACTAAATTAGTACCACCTGTTTTGTATTGTTCACTCAACATGGATACATAAAAAGCATCAAACCACATCGGGTGCATCTCAGTGATGGTAAAGCCTTTCAGATGTGCTAGGTGTTGTAAGCCTGCAGGTGAAAAATGGTATAAATGTCTGGGTACATCCCAAGCAGCCCAATGTTGACCGTAGATAGCTGCATCTTTACTGGTATAGTTCGGAACTGCGATCACTAGTTTTCCTCCCGGTTTCAATAAAGCTTTGAATCGATCAAAGTATCCATGCAAATCGTGCACATGTTCCAATACATGCCATAATGTAATCACGTCAAAAGATGCTTCCGGCAGTGTGTAGATCTCTTCTGCTGAATGAAGTTGTAAGCCATATTTATTAGCAGCATTTTCACGTGCAACAGGATCGGGTTCTAAAGCCGTTACTTGCCATCCCGCTTCCGACATCGTATGAGCAAAGGCACCGGTGCCTGCACCAATATCCAATAAGCTTCCTTGCTGCATATGACTGACGCGTTTGATCAGTCTTCGTTTATTACCCAAAGTATAAGAGCGAACCCAATGGTACAATTGATTGATCAATCCCTTATTCGTATCCGTATGCGATACATAAGCTTCTGCGCGATAATAAGGACCAATATGATGAAGATCAGGAACAGATTGTGTGAATCGATTGGTACAATGTCCGCAATGCCACACTTCAAAATTCTCTTTACTGACGGTATGATCTTTTGCAACCAATAAAGGGTGAATATCTTGGCTATGACAAAAAGGACAATCCCGGTAATACACTAAGGTTGCACTCATACTGGCAGATCTTTATAGATAATAATAGGCGATAGCAGCTACTCCCAATAACAATAAAATGATGGCATAGATCCACCAAGAAGAATCTGAAGGAAGATCACCCTCTTCGTCAGTTGTTACGAATTGTTGTAATGAAACTCCTTCAGGTAGCGCAACGGTTGTAAACCCGATATCATTCACAGCATTCGTATGAATAATGCTTCCATCTTGATCCAAAGAAAGTGTTCCAATAAATGGTAACTCAACAGATTGATGATCCGTTATTTTTTGTTTCAATTCATGTGCCCATGCGTTGAATTGTCCGATGGCAGCCACTTCATCGGTTGCTGTTTCGATAGAGAGGAACTCAAAAAGGTGTTTATCTGCGGTAACGGTCTCCGGAGCATACACAATTACTGATTCAGGCCCCTTGATCTCTGCGCCATCGGCAATGATCTGTGCAGGTAAGCGTTTGACATGGAACATACCTATTTCGGGTATACCCAGTCTTCCATTTTGAATGAGGTATTTGATCAGTAACTGTTGTATCATGATTCCCATTTACCGGAACGAATATACAACTCCGCCTAAAACATTCAAGCCAAGAACTTCATATTGGTTCCAACGGCGATATTTGTTGTTCAATACATTGTTCAGTTGCACCCAAAGGTTCAGCTTTGGCATTACGGAGAATTCCGCACCAATATTAAGATCTGCCGCCGGATCTAATTTCAAAGTGGTCAGATTTCTACTGCGGTAATGGCTACCATCCCAAAGGAATACATCAGCCTTTAATTGTAAATCCTTGAACATTTTCCAACGCAATGCACCGGTAATTTCAAGTGGTAAAAGCCCCCAAGCTTTTTCAGCCGTTTGTAAAGAGGTGAATTGACGGTAAGTAAGTCCACCCAGAAGCGACAACTTTTCTTGTAATGTATATCCGATCTCTCCATGTACCTGTAAAACATCTAATTCAGGTTCAAAAAATACATTGAATGCCTTTCCATCGCCTGGTTGATTGGGGAACAATGGCTGGTTGTTCATTCGCATGAAAGATAACCTTGCCCGATAAGTTAAATGATTACCTGCGGCTCCGCGAATTCCTGCATACTGTTCTCCAATCTTTGTATTGAGTAAGCCGGTAGGTTGTGCGATCCATGGATTGATATCCGTTAAACTACGATACCCATTCTTTTGAAAATAACCTACCCACCCTGCTTCTACCAATAATCCGGTTTCACCAACCTTTGCTTCTGCCGTAATGTTGGGCAGGGTCTCATATTTTCCATTATCCCATGATGGTCGAAGACCAGCATTCAACTTGAATACAGAAGACTGGAACTGTACCGATGGACTAACATAGAACAAGTTGTTCGTGATCTTCAAGGTATTTGGAATGAATGGTATGGATGTGCTGGCAATATCTGCTACGATACCCAAGTCTATTGCGAACTTATTGGCAAAAGACTTGCGTAATGGTGCATCTAATATTGCATTGTATTCTTTACCCTGACGATTATCAGCAAAATATTTCAAACTGAGTTTAGGTGCGTAGCTGATATTAAAAGCATTGGCCTTTTTATTCCGAAGTCCAACTTCAATTCCTGCTTCATTGAATCTTTGTAACAGGTCTTCTTTTTTGAAACTAAGCGTTGAGGGTTCAAAACCATAAAAATAACGGGTCGTATTTTTATAAGTGGCTTTGGTGGTCCATTCATTGTTGTTATTGGTATTAAACACCGATAAAACACTTAGCCCTAGTTTAGCATACTGCTGTGCAAAGAGATCTCCTTTATTAGAAAGATAATCAGCATTCACGATCGTATTACTTTTGATACCATCACCAAAAGAAAATGAGCCGGCCAGTAGAAACGTATTAAAATTACCTAAGCCCGCACGAATAGAGTGATCATTTTGCCAGTGAAATCCGGTATCTACAGGCAAGGCCAATGGCTTGATCGGCACTGGCTGGTAAGAGAAAAATAAATTCTGAGCCGGCACTGCATAAGTCACAGCCGTACGTGAAGAATCAACATAAGTAGAAGCTGCAGTAAAATTTATTTTAGCCGCATTTTTCAACGAAGGTTTAAAAGCAGATGTAATGGTTACCACCCTAGGTGATGATGTATCGCCTAAAGCTTTTACATCTAAACTTGTTTGGTTAGATGTAGTAGCCTTATTTTCATTTCTAGTAACGGTTGCTTTTTTTCTGGTGGTACGTCTGCGTTGCGCATCTACATTACTCACTATGAGTAAGGCCATAAAAGCTAAGCAGGATGTATATATTGTACGCGTCATGTATACCGATTTATTCTTGTTCTACTTTATTGATTTTATTTTTCTCTTCCAGTACCAGTTTTAGTTTTTGCTGGGCTTCTTCTTTTAACTCAATGACTGTGGCATTATCTACAATACTTTTAAAAGTAGCTTCTGCATTGAACAGGTCTTTTTGTTTGAAGTATATATCTCCGAGCAACAAATAACTACGTGTCACCCAAAACTCATAGGACCCTGATTTCTTGATCACATCAAAAGCAGCTGTTTCTGCATCTGCAAGTTTATCCTGCTGAAATAAAATTTCCGCGATACGATATTGAGATTCAGCTCCATATTCTGACTTTCCTGTTAGCATCACTTGTCTATACGCTGCAATCGCCAGATCAGGCTGTTTATTCAGCTGATGATTTTTAGCTACTACCAAACTAGCCATCATACGATCATCTGTAGCAATGCCGCTTTCTTTCAACAATTCTTCTGCATTGGGTGCCGCTTCTGTCCATTTCTGTGCTTTGAATTGACAGCGAAGCAGTCCACGCATAGCTTCTAACTTATTTTCCTGTTGTGTAGCTATCGATTTTAATTGCGTAAAATATTTTTCTGCATTAGTGTAATCCTTCAACTCAAAGTAATAGATGCGGGCTGCCTGTAATACACTTCTCTCAGCAAAAGTACTTACCCCTTTTTCAGCTACTGCGGTATAAAATGGCAGCGCATCTTTCAATAACTTTTCAGTTACAAAAATCTCTGCGGTAAAATAATTCGCTTCAATGTTATAACGACCATCCGGAAATTTTGAGATATAATCTTTAAAGCCATTTTTTGCACCCGACATATCCTTCACATCGTAACGTAACATGGCAGATTTAAACGTGAGTGAATCTTCTTCATTATAAGTAACGGGTCTACCATTTGAACGCATAAAAGAAACAAACTCACCAGGTTGCTGTTGTTCAATGAACAGATTACGGATATATTCCACTGCTGCATCTGTTTCAGTTGAATTCGGATAATTGGACACTAGCGTTTTAAACTGATTCAAAGACGCTTCATTCTTATCCAGATTGAAATATGCAATCCCTGATTTAAGATAGGCTTCCGGATGAAGGCTGGCTGCTTTTTCCGATTTTAATATCTTATTCAGTGGTGTCAAAGCAGCTTCATAATTCTCGTCTGCCAAATATGTATTCGCTTGTTCCAATGCTGCATCTGCAATGTATACTGATGAAGGGAAACGTGTTTCGAGACTTTGTAGCAGTTTCAATTTTTCTGCATTTTGATTCATAGCGCCGGCGATCACTGCTTTTTGGAACAACGCATAATCAGCCATATTCAGTTGCATACTCAGCACCAAATCGTACATACCCAATGCTTTCTTGAACTCTTTGTTCATGAAATAACAATCAGCGGCGCGCAGATAGGCATCTTTTTCAATATTGGAAGAATTAACGGTGATACTCTTTGCGATCATTTCAAACTGCTCTTTGGCGGCGGGATAATTTTCTGTTTTGAGCAATGCATAGCCTAGGCTATAACGAGCATTCACCACATTGACCTCTCCGTTGGTCAAAGGGTTTCGAATGTATTCTGAAAACTGAGCGATAGCAGCTTCATTATTTGCGTTGCGGTAAGCGATCTCCCCTTTCCAGAAACGTGCTAGTGCCACAAGGTTGTTGTTGTAGGGCACTTCCAATAATCGATTCAATAAAGGCTCTGCCTGATTGATCTGCTGATCATTGATCAGCTCTACAGATCTTCCATATAGTAATTTCGGATAGATCTTCATCGCATTTTCGCTTCGCACCGCTAAACTTTCATACAACGCTAATCCATCTTTATAATTACTGGTATTCGCCAATGTACTTACCAATAACTCTCTTGCTTCCTGTAGCATATTGGAGGAAGGATACGCAGCTGTGAAAGCCTGAAAACCTTTCAATGCCGCATCCATGTATCCTAAATCATAAGAGAGTTTGGCATAATTAAAAAGAGAAACTTCTTTTTGTAGTGCATTGCTATGATTGTCGGCACAGAATTGAAATGCATTTCGTGCATTTTGTTTATCGTTTGTTTTTAAATATGCATCGGCCAGGAGATACATACTGTTTTGTGCCAAAGAATCTTCTCCTCCACCCAACTGTTTTAATCCTTCAATCGCTTTGTTCCAGTTTTTGGCTTCATAATAGCAATATGCCAATTCATACATGTCCTCTCTTCTCACTTTTGGAGTTCCTGCTACATATTTTTCAATATATGGAAGCGCTTTTGCATACTGTCTTTTTTCGAAATACAAATGGCCTACCAATTGCCTTAGTTGCAGGTCATAGTATTGCCCACCTTTATTTAAGGCTGCTTCGCCGTACTCCAATGCCTTATTTCTATCACCTTTGAAATAATAAATTTCAGTGAGATAAAAAGGGATCACATTTTGATAATCGGGTGATTGCTCGGCAATTTGAAAGCTGACAATGGCATCATCATACTTTTTGTCATTAAAAGCAATGAAAGCATAATAATAGTTCGCATCAATATAGTTGGGATCTTGTGGTATCTGACGAATTGCATTGAACAGGGGTCTGGCCTTATCAAATTGAATCATAGTAAAATACCCATAGGCCTGATGAAATTTCATATCAGCGATCTCACGATTACTGAGATTAGCAATATTGGTCTTTTCATAACAAGCTACTGCTTCTGCCAACATTTTTCTACGGTAATAATATTCCCCTAAATGAAACCGCATCATTTGAACGTGTGGCGCATCATTCTCCATATCAATAAAATCAACAGCCATAGGTACAGCTGTGGAGTCATTGAGTTTCAGTCCACATAAAATATAATAATACCTCGCTTCTAACTGAACAGAAAAAGATAAGTTGGTAGACGGTGTACCATGACTGTATATTTTCTTGAACACCGGATATGCCAATCCATACTGATCATTCTGAAACATTTCCTTGGCCTGTTTAAATTCGGCATCAGGATCCTGTAATTGTTGGCTGAGTTGTGCATTGGCATGAATACCGGTGATAAGTACGGCACTGAGCAAGCATATAGAAAAGAATCTGTTCATAATATTCGGTCTGCTTGGTAACAAAGATTTTTGTTTCTTTCTTAATGAAAAGCGAAAACACCTGTTTAAAGGTAGTATTAGCGTTTTGTAAGGAAAGAGTTAACAAGCATTTGTGGAAAAACAGATGGAGGGTGTAAGTTTGTCAACAAATCAGGATAACTATGTACACACATGTGACCAACTTAAGAGTACGCTATGCAGAAACAGATCAAATGGATATCGTGTACTATGGGAATTACGCGCAATACTTTGAAGTAGGAAGAACAGAATGTATTCGTGAATTGGGTTTCACCTACAAAAGCATGGAAGAAATGGGTATTCGGATGCCTGTTGTAGAAATGGAAGTACGTTATCTACGTCCTGCACATTATGATGACCTGATCACCATCAAAACGATATTAAAAGAGTTACCAACAGATCATAGCATTTGTTTTTTCAATGAAGTTTATAATGAGAAAGGCAAATTGCTCACCACAGGTAAGGTCACGTTGTTTTTTATCAATAGCCATACAGGCAAAAGGGCTTCCATGCCGGAAACCCTTCGAGAAAAATTACTGCCTTATTTTAAAGGTTAAACCCTGCTATAATCTGGACGCCATTGCTGAATAGACGCTTTGATCTCTTTATTCCCCATCTTCTCGCGTGCCGCTTTCTCAGCCAAGGCAGGGAATTCCTCATCTGAAGCAAAACGCAATGCGATGATCTGTCTTAGCCTTAATTCCTTGGGCAAGGGTTTTCCTGTAAGTATAAAATGACGGAATTGTTCTTCAGCACGTATGGCTCTATCCTGGGCTTTTAATGCAAAAGCTCTTACATACCAGAAAACAAAGACCAATATCACAGCAATCAAACAAATCAAAGAAGCTGAATAAAGATTACTATCTGTAGCATCTTTGAGGTTGTAGAATGAACCGATCAGCAAAGAAAGTATGGCGGGAGCTGTAACATAATGCCATAAGGGTACATAACGTGTGTGGTGTTTAAAATTTTGTTCTTTCATATCGCTTATTTTCTTTTTCGAATAGCTCCTTACAACAAGGCGCCTGTTAAAGATGTTTATTTTATTTCAGTTCATCTAAAACCAAAAACATTTTTCGTACGATCTCATTTGCGGATCCATCATAGTTATTTACAATGATGGCAACCGTATAATTCACCCCATCTTTGGATGTATGATATCCTGCAAAACCTTTTGATCCTCCGATAGTTCCACTTTTTAACTTCATTTTATTGTATTCAGGAAAAGCAGCCAAATACTGCGTATACCAAGGTCTTGAACGCGCATATTGCAATACTTTCACCAATGCCTGTGTTGTAACTCTATTTTGCGGTGATAGTCCGCTCCCATCGATCATTCGCAACGATGCAGGTTCTATCCCTTTTGTTTTCCAGAAATCTTTCATAATCTCTAGGCCTTCTTCTGTTTTCCCTTTTTTTGATTTTTCAAAAGCGAATGTTTTCACCAGTGTTTCTCCATAAAGATTTACACTTTTACGCATGAACCAATAGTTGATACTGTCCAATACGGGTGAATATTGTATATGAATCGACTTGATCTTACCAGAAGTCTGTTGTTCGATAACGCCCGGTTGTTTCCCGGCTCCATTTGCCAAAGTTTCTGACAATGTGTATCCCAGTTGCATGCCAGGCTGGGTCATTGAGCCTGAAATGGTGAAAGCTGATTGTGCGGGCGGAATGGTGCCGCGGATAAACGCTCTTTCACTGTAAGGCGCAGCATAGATATAAGCATTATCACCACTACCCTTTTTACCTGCAGTAAGCTCATTGGTAAAGATCATATTATGCAATACCGGAATCGTTTTAGCGATCAAGACTTTATCACCGGTGTTGGGACCTGATTTTAATACAAGATCATATTGGTTTTCTCTCCAGTTGAGTCCATAAGACCCAGCACCATAATAATTCCCCATATCATCCCATGGCCAACCACCCGGTACAGAGCCGGTTTCCCAAGAATCGGCATGTACCATGATCTTTCCATCGATACTTTTGATCCCCACATCTTGTATCCTTTTCTTCCATTCTTTAATGATCGTTGTATCACCGGTGCCCACATAGCGCCAACTGCCTAACGTGGGGTCTCCATACCCGGTGATGTGCAGATTCCCTTTGAGTTTTCCATCACGAACCTCCCCATCATGACCCAATTCTGTTTTGTAGCGATAACTTGCTCCCAACAACTCAAATGCTGTAGCACTGGTCACTAATTTTTGACAACTGGCCGGAGCCAAACCGACATTTCCATTGTATTCAAAAATCGTTTGTCCGGTTTCACTGTTCACAACTGAAATACCTACTGTTCCATAACGTATTTGCGGATCATTCAACAATTGCTGAAATGCCTTATTCAATCGATCTTTTACAGATTGTGCCGGAACAGATACGATAAAAGAAAATAAACAAATGAGCCCGTAAACAAGTCTTCTCATAAATGCGTTTTACCTTGCATTAAAATTAAGTGTCTGTAAAGTATGGAAAAAGTTTTTGCTTCTATCATAACGATTGGTGATGAATTGTTGATCGGACAAGTGATTGATACGAATAGCGCATGGATTGCACAGGAGCTTAATAAAGCAGGCGTTCAGGTTAAAAACAGAGTGGCAGTAGGCGATGTTTGGGACGATATCTGGAATGCATTGGAAACAGAACGCAAAAAAGCATCGATCGTACTGATCACAGGTGGATTAGGTCCAACTGCAGACGATATCACCAAACCCCTTTTATGCGAATACTTTGGCGGAAAAATGATCATGGATGAGGCCACATTGGCACATGTAACTGATATTTTTGAAAGGATACTCAAGAGACCCATGATCGAACGTAATAGGAAACAAGCAGAAGTGCCTGATGTTTGTACTGTTCTGAAAAATGAAAGAGGAACAGCTCCTGGTATGTTGTTTGAAAAAGAAGGGGTCATTTTTGTTTCGATGCCGGGAGTACCACACGAAATGAAATGGATCATGACCGCTCACGTGATTCCATTGATCCAAAAAAGATTCAGCACCGGATTTATCAGACATAAAACGCTGTTAACAGCCGGTATTGGTGAATCCTTTCTAGCGGAGATGATACAAGATATTGAAGCATCACTTCCCCAACATATCAAACTAGCTTATTTACCGAACTATGGTATGGTGAGATTAAGATTGAGTGGTACGGGTTCCGATCCTGTTCAATTGGAAAAAGAGATCGCTGTTTATTTTCAACAACTCTTACAACGCACTGAAAAATATTTAGTTACTGATGATGATATCCCTATGGAATTGGTCGTAGGTAAATTGCTAAAAGAGCGAAAACAAACCATTACAACTGCTGAAAGTTGTACGGGTGGATACATTGCTCATCTTATCACTAAGCATGATGGCTCATCTGCATATTACCAGGGCAGCATCGTTAGTTATGCGAATGACATCAAAGAACGATTATTGTCAGTACCCCATGAAATTTTAGCAACCAAAGGAGCTGTGAGTGAAGAAACGGTTAAAGTGATGGCAGAAACCGCAAGAAAAACCATGAAGACAGATTATGCATTGGCAGTAAGTGGTATCATGGGGCCTCGTGGCGGTTCCGAACAAAAACCGGTGGGTATGGTATGGGTAGCTGCATCATCGGCAGAAAAAACGGTCACCCAGGTTTTTCAATTCCGATTTGACCGGTCCAGAAATATTGAATTAACCGCTATTAATGCATTGAATGTATTACGACAATTGATTCTGGGTAAGCTTTAACGATCGCTGAAAAGCCTATGGATATTGCATTGTAAATTCTTGTGCATAAAGAAGCAGCAGATTTTTCGATTTTCAGCCTGAAATTGTCTATTTTCTCACTAATATTGCCCCCTGAAAACAAACAGGCGTAAGTTTTGCGGGGGATATCATGAGAAGTTGTTAAGGGTTTTCTGATTTTTCGATCATTATTTTAAACACTACGAACTGTATGGCAATTGCTGAACTGGTGATGCCCAAATTGGGCGAGAGTATCATGGAAGCTACCATTCTCAAATGGAATAAAAAGGTGGGCGATCATGTGAAACAAGATGAAACGGTATTGGATATCGCCACAGATAAAGTTGATAGTGAAGTGCCTTCCACTGCGGAAGGTGTTATCACCGAGATATTATTCAATGTTAATGATGTTGTACCCATCGGTACAGTGATCGCAAGAATTAATACATCTGCTAACGGATCTGCAACAGTTGCACCAGCAGCTCCTGCTCCGGTAGCACATGAAGAAGTAATTGTTCCAAAAGTTGAAATTGAAGAAACAGTTGCTATTCCTGAACCTGCACCTGTAGTTGTTGCGGCTGAACCCGCCATAACCGAAACCGTTCCTTTTGTTCCTGCAGTTACAGCAGAGCTGCTAGACAAACCTGCAGCGAATCGTTTTTATTCTCCGTTGGTTCTTAATATCGCGAACAGCGAAGGAATTAGTCTGAGTGAACTGGAAAGAATTCCGGGTACAGGTACCGATGGTAGAGTTAGCAAAAAGGATATCCTCAAATATGTTGCTGATAAAAAATCGGGTATTGTTCAGGTACCTGCAGTTACGCAAACGCCAACTGCTCAGGTGCAGCCTACTCCTAGATTTGAAGCCGCAACTAAACCTGCAACGGCGTCCACACCTGCGTCGGAAAGCCACACAATCAATATCAGCAATCCTTCCGGTAAATTGAGTGATCCTTCTGCTGTTGTTGTCAACGGCAATACTGAGATCATTGAAATGGACAGAATGCGTAAACTGATCGCCAAGCACATGGTTGACAGTAAACATACCAGTCCGCACGTGACCAGTTTTGCTGAAGCGGATGTAACACATATGGTTCAGTGGAGAGAAAAGGTAAAAAATGAGTTTGAGAAGAGAGAAGGTACAAAAATCACTTTTACTCCAATGTTTATCGAGTGTATTGCTCGTGTCATTGAAAAATATCCATTGATTAATTGTTCGCTTGATGGTGATAAGATTATCATCAAGAAAGATATCAATATAGGAATGGCTACAGCCTTGCCATCGGGTAACCTGATCGTTCCCGTGATCAAAGGTGCAAACCAATTAAACATCGTTGGATTGAGCAAAGCCGTTAATGGTCTTGCAGATGCAGCCAGAAATAACAGATTAAAACCCGATGATACCACAGGCGGTACTTTCACATTGACCAATGTAGGTACTTTCGGAAGTCTAATGGGTACACCGATCATCTCTCAGCCTCAGGTAGCTATTCTGGCCGTAGGTGCGATCAAAAAACGCCCGATGGTCATTGAAACAAAAGAAGGTGACACCATTGGTATCAGACATATGATGTATCTCTCTTTAAGCTATGATCATCGTATTGTAGATGGCAGTATCGGTGCCAGCTTCCTCACAGAAGTAGCCAAAGAATTCGAGAAATGGGATCCTGAACGTCAGTGGTTCCAGTACTTGTAGTCCATAGTCGATAGTCCATGGTCCATGGTTAAAAGCATAGATCTACAAACTATGGACTATGGACTATCGACTATGGACTATTCCCCATTTTCACATCCTGTTAATAAACAACGCATACAAATCCGTTTTTGAATCAGTAAATTCAGAAAACAAAACGGATCAGTATGAAGACCTTATCACAAACCTGGTTTGCGGATGGTTATATTGATTTTGAATTAAAAAAATATACCCTTCTCGCCTATTTGCAGGAAATCAATCGTTATTTCTGTCAGAACAAATTGTATCCGCAGTTGGCAGATATCATTTTCCATTACAATAATCTCATTGCATTCAAAGAAAATAAACAATACCTGCAGGAACAGTTCCCTAAAAGATTAACCGGTTTACAGATTGAAAAATTACAGCTCTTATACGAATCAATGGTAGAGGATGATGAACTGATGCAAGAACTGGAAGAGATCATCAATTACGCTTCTTCCAACATGAAAAAAACCATCACTAGTGGAACTGAGATCTATGAATTTGTAGAAAATAAATTGACCATCGAACCAATCGGCTTAATTCCATTGGATCACAATGAAGGATATTTTCTTTTATGTGAAGGTGCTTGCAGAAATACATGGGTATACCAATACCGCCTCAGCATTTTTGAAAAACATGATGAGAAATATAGAAGTATCAAAACAGAATTTGTAGATGTATGGCAGAGAAGTATTGTGAATTCGTATCAAAACATCAAAGCGGAATTGATCAGAAACAGATCTGATCTTCCTAATCCCGCCGTATACTCGGTAGAAACAGAACTCACACTGCCTTTGGAAGAAACACTTTTGCCGATTGCTAAGAGAAGTTTGGTCAGGT
Source organism: Bacteroidota bacterium (assembly GCA_039795345.1). Taxonomy (GTDB): domain Bacteria; phylum Bacteroidota; class Bacteroidia; order Chitinophagales; family Chitinophagaceae; genus Sediminibacterium. The sequence goes on along the minus strand of JBDKEH010000069.1, from coordinate 17,185 downwards.
ATATTTCGACGCAAATGGTGTAGCAAATCTGTGAATTTTTGATCTGTGATTTCTTGATTTACATCGATAAAAAATCAAGAAATCACAGATCAAAAAATCAAAGATCAAAAGCCCAGCCCCATATCTTTTCCTTTCATGGTTGCAGGCACTCCTTCTGCGATCCACTTAGAGGCTTTTTCGCCTTTTAGGAAATGATCAAAGAACTGCTGTTCACGGATTTGAATATCCTTTCTGTTTTTGCGCTCTACCAAGTTGTGTGCTTCATTATTGTAATTCAGCATCCATACTTTTTTACCTAGTCTACGCATAGCTGTATAATATTCAATCCCTTGGTACCAAGGCACTGCATCATCAGCATCATTGGCCATGATCACCAAAGGTGTTTTTACTTTTGGTAATTGGAACAATGGAGAATTCTCAATGTATAAATTTGGCTTCTCCCACAAAGTAGCACCAATACGGCTTTGAGATTGTTCATATTGGAACTGTCTGTTCAAACCTGTACCCCATCTGATTCCACCATAAGCACTGGTCATGTTCACTACAGGAGCGCCAGCCCATGCTGCTGCATATAAATTGGTTCTGGTGATGAGATGTGCGATTTGATATCCACCCCAGCTTTGTCCTTGTAATCCCAATTTCGTACTATCCACATACCCTTGCTTCACCACTGCTCTTGTTCCACTCAGGATATAATCATACGCCCCTTGTCCGGGATATCCTTTTTTATACCAGATATCAGGAACAAAAACTATATAACCACGACTTACAAAGAATGAGATATTGAGTCTGGAAGGTGTGGGTGAAGGAGCTATATAGCCATATAAACCCTGACTACTTCTTTCATAGAAATAAACAATCATAGGATACTTCTTCTTCGGATCGAAATCTTCCGGTTTGTACACAATACCTTCTGCTTCTCTTCCGGTATACGCTTTCCATTTGAACAACTCTGCGGTTCCCCAGTTGTATTCAGCTTGCTGAGGATTACTATTCGATAATTGTTTTGCTTGTGCACCCATTGTATGTACAAATACATTGGGAGACTGCTGGAAAGTTTCCTTTGTATAACTTAACACATCTGCATTTTTGGCTTTTTGAATAGCCATACCTAATCCAACTTTTTCTTTAAAGACAACACTGAAATTTTTTGATGCTAGATCCAATGTTGCAAGTCCCGCACTTTTATCTTTCTCATCAAATAAACGCAGGAGTAATTTTTGTGAAGCTGTGATAAAGCGTTCATCAGGATTCGTATTCACATATCGAATAATGGTCTTGTCTTTTCTACCTGCTGTCAAACAAATAGAAGCAGCAACTCCTTCCGGATCAACTTGCCAGATATCATAACGATCATAAATCAATACAGATTTATCACCTTCCATCCATTTTACTACGCCATATGCATTCGGATCATCCGGCACATCATTTTCTTCATCACCTAAAGATGTTTTAATATCCTTTGCGATTTGATATACTTGCCCGGTAACACTGTTATAGACAAAATATTTTTGTTTACGCTCATCAAAAAAGACCAAATATTTACCTGTGTAAGAAGGCTGCAAATTACCCCCCTTCAGGTCTTTGGTGATCACTTGTGTTTGTCCGGTTAAAGGATTGATGCGGAATACATCATTAAAACTGAAGCCTTGCCATTGGGTAGCTACACGTTTTCCAAAATCTGAAACGCCATAAAACAGAGCACCATCTCCTTCCTGTGTAGGTAACACATTGCGCAATTTTTCATTACCCAATTGAACGATCTCTTTTTTCTCAAGATCATAATAAGCGAGATAGCTTCTTCTTAATTCTGTATTGAGATTGCGTAACTGAACAGGTTGAATATAATCATCGTTATAATGCCAGATATCAACACTCACTCTATCCATTTCAGGAACGGTGGTATCACGTACAGGCCATATTGGAAGCGTTCCGAGCATCAGACGATTACCTGATTTACTGAATACAATACTTCCGGCATTATCACTGATCGTCCAATTGGCTGGCAATCCTTTGGTTGTATTATCAGCCAATAAACGTGCACTATCCATTCCATCTTTGTAATAATAGAGTTTGAAAAACTTCTGTAACGCTTTACTACTGCTGTCTCTTTCAGCTACAAATGCCACTTGCTTTCCTTCTTCATCCATTCTGAAACTCTTAGCTTCATTGAATTTGGTGAAGATGGTGCGTGTACTATTATTATCGAGATTGACTTTAACAACACTTGCCATCGATTTTTCATCGCTGTTTTTACGAGTTGTTTCGATCAACAATACATTCCCTTTACGATTGAAGAAATAATCTTTTACCAGTTCAAATCGGCGTTCCTCTCCTGTTTGAAGATTGCGTAATACTAAAACGGTCCCTTCTTCAATAGGCTCTGCTGCAGGTCGTGTATTGGTACGTCCATTTCTGTTTTGAAGCACAGACATGCCTGTTGTTTTCGCTTCATTGGCTTTGTTTCTAATACTGTCCGCAACACGCATCAAACTATCCGCCATTCTGATCATGTTATTGAGTCTCGTCAAAGAATCCGGTTGTTGAGGTCTGGCTGTTTCCGCTAATGGTTTGTCTAATAAATAAGCTAGCCAAAGACCTGAATCATCGGGCACTTTGTAACTTTTGATTCTCGCTACTTTTGTGATACGCGTTGTTCCCAATTCTACAAAAGCTAAACTGTCTTTTGGCATTTCATCCGGACGGCGTTTCTTGATTCTCGCTTCACGTGTGTCTTTATAAAAAGGTCTGATTCTACACACCAGAAAACGGCTGTCTTCTGTAATTGAAATACTATAGCCACGTGGAATATTCATGGTATAATCACCTGATGCACTTTGCACATACACAATACCATCTCCTTCCTGCGGGTTGATGGCGTAAGCCACATATTTCCCATCATTACTGATCACCCTCTCTCCGATAGACTGCCAATTATCATAAACAGAATGATCCAATGGCTTTTTCTGGGCAAAGGTGGATATACCCGGCAATAATAAAAATGCGAGTATTAGTTTTCTCATATTGGTAATTTTAGTGGCACCTAAGTTAATCAAACAATGCTCAGATAATGAAGGAATAGCAGAATAAAATGACCAATGGGCGAACAGTCATATTTTATGAATGTTCACCCCACGTTAGCGAAGCAATGACAGGTAATTATTTTAATTGTTGCACTTTACTCAACAGTGAATAAAGGAAGAGCCTAAAGAAAACAATTAATAGCATTTTAATCCATTCGAAAGCATTATATTGAATAAAAAAGTGATATTACCAAGTCTTTAATTGGATAGTAGTAAATTAAGCATGAATACGCATTCCCCCACTGTACAAATGATCGCTATGCTTGAGCACTCGCATGTGTTTATGTATATGATTATCGATCAACAAGGGAATTATCGGTATATCAATCAAAAAATGGCTTCAATTACGGGCTGGGATATAGCGCTGATGGGAGCAAGAAAGTATGATGAGCAAGTGCATTATGCGGATGTTGAATTTTTCAGACAACAATTCCGGTATGCATTGGAAAAGAAAGAAGCCAAGTTATCTGTTATCGTTCGTTACCTGATAGATGAGCACCAGCATACCATTCAATGGGAGATCAGCTGTACAGAAGATCAGCAAGGTGAACCTGTTATACAAGCAATGGGGGTATTATTAAGCGGTGATCCATTAGATGATTTTTCTGCATCTCGATATGCATATCAATTCAATGAATACCTTGATGGTGTGAGTGATGGTTTTTTCGCACTAGATCGCAACTGGATCTTTCTCAAAGTGAATAGATTTTTTGAATCAGTTACAGGATTATCCAGACAAGAAATGATTGGAAGAAGTTTTTGGGATTTCTTTCCGGATACAGATGAGCAACCCTATGCTGCGGCAATGCGTAAAGCTTTTGATCTTGAAGAGACGATCACATTTGAACAACCCTGGCCACCGGATTATCATTTTGCTGTTTCAGCTACCCCATCCAAAGAAGGTATCATTTGTTACTTCATTGATATCACTTTACAGAAAAAACAACAGTTGGAATTACTTGCCAATGAGATCAAGTTAAAAGCGATATTGGATAGTACAACCGATATCAATATTCTAATCAGTCCGGATCTGGAAGTATTGAATTTTAATCGTACCGCCGATATTCTTTCCAAAGAATACTTCAATGCACAACTTCATATTGGCGCCCACTTTAGTAAGTATGTTCCTATAGAGTTAGATCATTACTTCAAAGAACATTTTGAAAGGGCACTTTCCGGGGAAAAATTAACTACTGAGCGACCTGTTGCATTGTTGACCGGTGATGTGATATGGTTTGAGTTTTTATATTATCCCGTTCACAGTGAAGTCGGTGATATGCTGGGTGTTGCTATGAATATCACCAATATTGATGCCCGGAAAAAAGCAGAAATGAAATTATTGCAGCAATATGATCGCATGCGTGAGATCGCTTATCTGCAATCGCATGAAGCCAGAGCCCCATTAAGCAATATTCTGGGATTGATCAATGTTTTGATGTTGTATACAGAAAAAACAAGTGATCCTGAAATCTTACAAGTATTGGAATTACTGAATGTGAGTGCATCCAGATTAGATACAGTGATACAGAAGATCGTATCTAATACCAGACATGAATAAATCAAATAGACCTAGCTTTTTGCTGATGCTTTCTTATCACGCTGACCATTTGCAATAAGACGGAGACGGTGATCAAAGCTACACCTACATAGAAACTTCCATTCAGTTTCTTATTTTCCTGAAACAAAACAAAAGCCAATAATATACCATAAACGGGTTCCAGATTGAGACTTAAATTTTGTGTAAACGCAGAAACCTTCTTGAGTGCTTGCAACATCAAATCCATTGCGAATACGGTACACAGCCAGCTCAAAATCAATAACCAAAACCAATCTGACAGAGTCGGAAAAATCGTTTCAACAGGATAATAATACAGGTACAGTGGCATGAGTAATGTAAGTATGAGTAATCCCCCACTTAATTCATAGATCATCATGGTTCTAGGCTCAACTTTTTGTACTTGTCGCTTATTCAATACAGAGAAAAGAGCAGCCAATATCGCTGAAACAATACCTGCAATAATTCCATCTCGGTATCTGGTATCAAATTGAAAAATGAGAATGATACCTAATAAACTTAGCAGCCCCAATCCCACATCCGGCCAACTGAATGGTCGGTCATTGAAGATGGGTTCTAATAATGCAGTGAATAATCCGGTAGATGCAAAACAAACCAAACCAATAGAAACATTGGACATTTTAATGCTTCCATAAAAAAACACCCAATGTAAAGCGATCAAAGTTCCGATCCCTAATAATTTCCAAACCATTGCGGAAGAAACCTGTTGTAACTGTTTTTTCCATTTGAGTAGTGCAAACAATGTAACAACAGTGATCATGATACGATACCAAACCAACAACCCTTCATTCATGTGAATCAATATCCCCAATACACCGGTAAATCCCGCTAAAAAAACAGAGATGTGTAGCTTGATAAGTGCATCTTTCATGATACTAAAGCTAATTCAAAGAAATGGGAATTTGGAAGATGGGGATAATTAAGATGCACTAGAAACCCTTTTCTTATAACTTTTGAAAAGACTATGCCATTGAATTTTTAAAACACCGAGTACGCCTTCTTTGATAATACCTTTACTCATTTTACTTACCCCAATCTTTCGATCAATAAATGTGATGGGCACTTCTTTGATGCGGAAACCCAGTTTCCAAGAAACGAATTTCATTTCTATCTGGAATGCGTATCCGACGAATTCGATCTCATCCAGATTGATCGCTTCCAGTACTTGTCGTTTGTAACAAACAAAACCTGCAGTAGGATCATTTACAGGCATCCAAGTGAGCAGTTTGGTGTACAAAGCGCCACCTCTTGAATATAATTGACGGTCCCAGGGCCAGTTCTCCGTGCGACCTCCGGGTACATACCGACTACCAACAGCCACATCCGCTCCTTCATTTTTGCAAGCATGGTATAAGCGATCCAGATCTTTAGGATTATGAGAAAAGTCCGCATCCATTTCGAAGATATATTCATAACCTCTATGGATGCCCCATTTAAATCCATGAATATATGCGGTCCCCAATCCAAGTTTCCCTTTTCTTTCTTCAAGGAATAATTGTCCGGAATACTGTTGCATTAAATCTTTAACAATAGAAGCCGTGCCATCCGGAGATCCGTCATCGATGACTAGAATATGATAACCAGATTGTAAGTCAAATACAGCAGTGATGATTGACGCGATATTTTCCTTCTCGTTATAAGTTGGTATGATGACTAATTTTTCCAATCAAGGGGGTATTCGGTTGCACCGCTAAAATACAACTCATAACGATTAATCGTTATGCCGATAGCATATTTGCGGAAAATACTAGGTGAAATCAGCGAACTTATCCTTTCTTTAACAGGGTTCGATTGAGTATTTCGGTGAGTTTTTGCTTGGTATTCATTGGAAAATCACCCTTCATCATCCAATCATAGTATTGAGGTTCTTCTTTCAGCACCTGGGTAACAGGTTTGCCTTTGTGCTTTCCAAAATTGAACACTTCTACCCCATTTTCACGAATAAATCGACGAGCAAAATCCACAATATCATCTTCTCCGGTGAATTTGACGATACTCTCCACGGTATTTCCGATTTGAGGATAACGCTCGACCTGGGCTTCTAAAACTTCCCATGTAGCAGTTGCATCTACTTCTGCGCTATGAGCACCCTCTAAAGTTTTCTGACAATAGAATTTATATGCTGCACTCAGTGTTCTTTGTTCCATTAGGTGAAATACCTTCTGCACATCTACTAATTTTCTTCCATCAGTAGAAAAATCGATTCCTACACGCAAGAATTCTTCAATAAGCATAGGGATATCAAATCGATTACTGTTATACCCTCCAATATCACAATGATCAATGAATTGTTTGACTTCATTCGCTACCTGTTTGAAAGTAGGTGCATCTTTCACCATATCATCTGTAATACCATGCACATCACTTGCCCCTTTAGGAATGGGCATCATGGGATTAATCAGTTTTCTCTTGACTTGCTGAGTTCCATCAGGATTGATCTTTACAATAGCGATCTCTACAATACGATCTAGACTGATGTTAACACCTGTTGTCTCCAAATCAATAAAAGCAAGCGGACGTGTGAGTTGCAATTTCATGGTACGAAGTAAATATAATAATTCTAATTATCGGTATCTGTCTTTTGAATGATCTCCTGTGCCAGTGCTACCACATCCAGCCCATCATAATTACCACTACTCATTAATAAAAGATTGCTGTTATGATAGTTGACGGATAATAACCATTCTTTTAACAAAGCAGCATCGGTAAAAATGAGTAATCCTGATTTGTTAAAGCCTTGTTGTACGGCGGATTCCGGTAAATCAGGTAAGCGTTTGATCTGCAATGCATGTTTGGAATAAAAGACCACTGCTTGATCTGCAGGTTCTAAAGCACCATTGTATTCTGTCATGAATGCTTCATTCAAACTGCTATAAGTATGCAATTCCAATACGCCAATGAGTTTTCGATCGGGGAATTGTTCTTTCACTGCTTCGATCGTAGCTTTTACTTTACTAGGGGCATGTGCAAAATCGCGATAAACCGCTCGATCCTCATTACTGGATAACAATTCCAATCTTTTCGAAGCTCCCGTAAATGTTCCAATAGCCTGTGTAAAATCATTGGCAGATAATCCTAATTCTTTACAAGCATAAAATGCAGCATGTAAGTTGAGCAGGTTATGATTGCCAAAAACTTTCAGACTTCCGGATATACCTTCCAATACAACCGTTGTTTTTCCGGCTTCAATGGTATGTGTAGGTATTGAATAGGGTTGATAACGAATATCTGCTCTTTTGTGTTGCGAAACCAACTCTTTTAAAACCGGATCTGACTCATTGTAGATCAACAATCCATTCGGTTCAATTTTATTGATAAAAATGATGAACTGTTCCAGATAAAATTCAAAGGTGGGAAACACATTGATATGATCCCAAGCAATACCGGTCAGAATCGCAATATGCGGAAATAAAAAGTGAAACTTGGGTTTTCGTTCAATAGCACTGGCAGGGTACTCATCTCCTTCACATACGATCACCGGTGCATCGGTAATATCAACAGACTGGGCAAATCCTTCCACTTTTGCACCAACGAGATAATCAAATTGTTGACGGGTTTGTTTCAACACATGCATGATCATGCTAGTGGTGGTGGTTTTACCATGACTACCTCCCACTACTACTCTTTTCTTTTGCCGGCTCTCATGGTAAATATACTCGGGAAAGGAGTAGATCTTTAATTTCAGTTCGATCGCTTTCTGCAACTCCGGATTATCTGATTTAGCATGCATCCCTAGGATTACTGCATCTAAATCAGGGGTGATCTTGTTGGGATCCCAACCGATGGTAGACGGTAAAAGTCCGTGTTGTTGAAGATTAGAGGCGGCAGGTTCAAATATTTCATCATCCGTTCCTGTAACCTGATAACCCTTTTTATGAAGCGCAATAGCCAACTGATGCATGACGCTTCCGCCTATAGAAATAAAGTGAACCTTCATAATAATTCTTTGATTTCAACCGTTTTATGCAAATTAACTGCCTGAAAGCAACAATTTCAGTCAAATCAGTATCTTTGTTTTAGCGCAAAATACAGTCAAAACGCTAACTTAAATCGCAACACATGAAAAAGATAACCGCTATTCTGTTCTTACTCGTATTGAGCGCAGTGTTTATCAGTTCCTGTACTTCGTCTAAAAGCAGAGGCTGCCCTACTACCAATCCTCGTTATTTTAAGCCATAAGACTTTTGAACCTATTGCCTTTCGCATTGTTTTGTAAGAAAAAAGATGAACTGGAATCCTATCACAAGTATTGATCAGTTAGAGCAGATCAAACAACAATCCTTTCAAACGCCTCAAGTTATATTCAAACATAGCACACGGTGCAGTATCAGTTCCATGGTATTGAATCGTTTGGAAAGAAGTTCTGCACCGGAACAAGTTCAATTTCATTACCTAGACCTACTCGCCTATCGCCCGATCTCTGATCAGATAGCCGCTGATTTTGCTGTTTACCACGAATCTCCACAGGTATTACTTATCAAGAATGGGGAATGTATCTATGATGAGAGTCATCATGGTATCAGTATGGATGAAATTGCAGCGCAAGCTGCACAAACAGCATAGGAAAGCAGCCCTGCTTTTTGTAAATTGCTGTAAAAAATGACATGATCATCACCGTTTTTGGCGCAACCGGACAAGTAGGTCGCTTTATTGTGTCTCAGGCTTTGGCAAAGGGGCATTCTGTTCGGGCTTTTGGAAGGAATGTAACTGACTTGATCGATCATGATCTGGATAATGATGCTTTAATAGCGATCAAAGGTTATGTTTTTGACGCTTCTGATGTGAGGAATGCCGTTGAAGGATCGGATGCAGTTATTTCAGCACTCGGTGGCAGTTTTGATGGTACCGATCAGACAAGAAGTCTAGGTATGAAAAACATCATTGAACAAATGGAACATACCGGCGTGAAAAGGATCGTTGCATTGGGAGGTATGGGTATCTTGAATGCTGATGAACCTGATGAGGGTTTATTGATAGAGCAGCCCGGTTATCCTGTTGAATATTTACCTGTTGGACAAGAACATTTGAAAGCTTATCAATCACTTGCTGCCTCTTCACTTGATTGGACATTTGTTTGTTCACCGGATATTTTGAATAAGGCGGGGAATGAACAATATATCACTGCTGCTAATTATGCCCCTAAACCCAATCATTATCAAATAGCAGCCGGGGATTTAGCACATTGCATGATTGCTTGTATAGAAAAGCAGCAATATTCGAAACAGAGGGTAAGTATTAGTAGGCTATAATTTTTTTACAACATTAAGCTTCACTAATACTGCGATAACTAATTTTTATACATAATAAATAACGCCAAGTTATTTATTGAAAGAACAGTAATTACTCCAATGTAACTTAAATTTCTCTGGCTCGTTTAATGTTATAAAACCAGCTTGAAATGAAAAGTCTCTTTTGTATTATCACATTGCTTATTTCTACACTATGCATTTCTCAAAAAAATGCTACTATTCTTAAATCTAACTCTTATTCATTAAATGTAAAGGGCTATGAAAGCAAAGTTACTTGGACGATTAATCCAAAGCTTAAAGAAAACATGTTTGAGGCAGCAGTATCAAAAGATAAAAAAAGAATTATTGTTACAAGTGGTCAAGACTCAATAAAGCTAATAATCAAATTAGGACAAACAAAACAATTTATTCATTTAAATGATAACGATTCTGTAACTGTTAAAATTGTTGGTGTAAAAGCCCCTCAACAACGTGTAACGTTTACAAAAAAATATATCAAAAAATATAATGGAAAAACATTGGTGGAAACTACCCCTATGTATGAACTTGTAAATGTAATTATCGCCTTAACTGATTATGCTCAAAAAGATAGATGGCTAGTAAAGAAGGGAACCGAATATTATAACAATATGGAAGATTGGTTCAAGAATTACAAAGAGGAAGGAATAGTAAAAAGTTTTGATAGCATTTTAAAGAAAAATTTAGTAGACTACTTTTCTTTAAGGAATAATGCATACACCTTTAACTTAAAATCATCTGGGGTAATAAAAAGAGATCCAGTATTTCATAGTATTGAAGGGAAGAATAATATAACCGAAAATTATTTAGATGAACTTGGCACATTCGCTAAAAAGACAGACTTTCTTTCTTTTTATCAAAAAAACATTCCAATCTACGAAAGTCAAAAACGATTTTTTTCAGACTCAGTAAATACCAGCTCAATGATTGAATGGCTAAACCGAAATTTTCCTGGAAGAAGTTACAATGTATTTAAAGTAATCTTTTCACCCTTAGTTTTTAGTAGCCAAAATGGTCAGCAATATCGCTCCAATAATTTCACTGAAAATCAAGCTCACATTAATTTTCCTTATTTAACCCCTTTGCTCTCAAAAAAATTTAATTCGAATGAACAAACAATACTAAGAGCTAAGCTTTTATTTACTGAATTCAATCATTCATATATAAATCCTGAAGCAAACAAGTCTAAATACAGAAAATTAGTTGACAGTCTATTTATATTGAAAGAAAAATGGGTTAAGAACGGAAGTGAAGCCGCCATATATTATAAATCAAGCTATATGTGTTTTAACGAATATATGAATTGGGGGCTCATCGCATTATGGGCATCTGAAACTTTAACTACTGAAGAATTAAATAAAATTAACGTTGAAACTGAAAACGAAATGTATGACCGCGGATTTATAAAATTCAAGGATTTTAATTCCATGTTGCTAGAATTGTTTAAAACAAGAGATAAAAATGAAACACTTGCCGACTTATATCCTCGGATAATTGAATGGTTTCAAAAGAACGATAAGGAATAAAAGTAATCTTATAAAAATGAACTACTTTAAGATACTGCCACACTCTAAACTCTTTTAGCTAGAGTGTGGACTTCATCATCAACCAATCTCTTTGCAGATCAGTCCCCAACAAAAAATCATGCTCACCAAATTTTGAAAATCCGAAAGATCGATAAAAGTCAATAGCACGTTGGTTCTTTTCCCACACACCTAACCATACACGCTTTTTGTTTTCTGATTTTGCATAAGATAACGCATGCTGCATCATAGCTTTACCTACTCCTTTGCCAATGACATTCTTTCTAGCATAAAAACGACAAATTTCAATGGCATCTGTTGAAGGATGTAATTGTTCATGAGATCCCGGTCTCATCTTACAATATCCGGCAGGCTGGTCATCTACATAAGCAATGAAAAAAATATTCGAAGGATCGATTACTTCTGCTATTAACTTTTCGGTTGTGAACTGTGTATCGAGAAAGAGTTGCATATCAGCAACGGTATTCTGCTCAGCGAAGCTGTCGTAAAAAGTTTCACGGCTGATGGATGCAATCAATGACGCATCATCAGCCGTGACAGTTTGAATCTGTAAATGTTTCAATGTATTAAGCAGGAATATTTTCAATCACCATAGCACTGGCACCACCACCACCATTACAAATACCGGCAGCCCCTATTTTTCCGCCATGCTGTTTCAATACATGTAATAATGTAACAATGATTCTTGCACCACTGCAACCCAATGGATGTCCTAAAGAAACCGCACCACCGTGTACATTCACTTTAGCAGGATCTAATTTCATTTTCTGAATATTGGCGATACCAACAACAGAGAATGCTTCATTCAATTCCACGTAATCGATCTGGTTCATTTCTAATCCTGCTTTTGCTACTGCTTTTGGTACAGCCATTGCCGGTGTAGTTGTGAACCATTCAGGAGCCTGTTCAGCATCTGCATAACTACGAATGATCGCAAGCGGCTTAATGCCGAGTGCATCTGCTTTTTCTTTACTCATCAATACTACGGCTGCAGCACCATCATTCATGGTAGAAGCGTTGGCTGCAGTAACAGTGCCATCTTTTATGAAAGCGGGTTTTAATTCAGGGATCTTATCAAATTTTACATTGAATGCATCCTCATCTTTGGCAAACAATATCGGATCTCCTTTTCTTTGAGGAATCGGAACCGGAACTACTTCTGCATTAAAGCTGCCATTGTTCCATGCAGCCTGACTTCTTTTATAACTTTCAATAGCAAATGCATCTTGCTCTTCGCGAGAGATATTGCATTCTTTTGCGCAGAGTTCTGCAGCATTACCCATCGCGTAATTATGATACACATCTGTAAGACCATCTTTGGCCAAACCATCGATCATTTGCACATTGCCATACTTATTACCCCAACGAAGATTGGGTGAATAAAAAGGCACATTACTCATGCTTTCCATACCGCCTGCTACTACTACATCAGCATCACCCAATAAAATTGCCTGAGCTCCTTGTGAAATGGCTTTCATACCACTAGCGCAAACTTTATTGACAGTCGTACAAATCACACTATCAGGTAACCCCGCAAATTTCGCAGCCTGACGAGCAGGTGCTTGTCCGGTATTGGCCTGAATCACGCAACCCATCAATACTTCTTGCACTTGATCGGGTTGAATGCCCGCTCTTTCTACGGCCGCTTTGATGGCAATAGCACCCAACTGTGGGGCAGAAAAATCTTTCAGACTACCACCAAAAGACCCCATTGGGGTTCTCACGGCAGATACGATATATACGGTTCTGTTCGACATACAATTGAATTGAAGCGCAAATATAGGGCAATCATACTAACAATCGTTAGCTTCTCTGGTTAATTTCAACCTATAATCCATAGTATCTTAGCAAAAAAAATATGCTACGCAAGGCCTTTATCTTCTATGGTTTGATGGTCATTTTATTGATGGCTAGTTCATTTTATGCGGCCGCCCCGGATTGCAATACATTAAGAGTAGGACAATTTCATAGTTATAACAAGAAAGGAGATCATATTCAAATCACAAGGATCGATGGCATACAACAGGATGTGAATATGCGTACCAAAGACACCACTTACTGGAAAATTGATTGGTTGGGTAATTGCAGATTTGCAGCAGCTTATTTATCCGGCGCCGGTCCAAAAACGGAAACAGAAAAAAGACTCTACGAAAACACCATCCTGTATTTCGATATAAAGGAAATTGCGGATGACTATTATGTGGGAACCACTACTGTGAAAGCTCCGAATGGGAATAGCGTTTTCACGGATACTACCTGGTTAATACAAAAGAAGAACTGATTTCTCACGGCACTATAGTGCCGTGCGATTTCGATTACTCATTGATGAGTTTGAATCCTGTTTGGGTAAATTCAATTTTTCTTTGTTTGTATAGATTGCCGGTGGTCATTTTGAAGGTCTTCTTACTCATACCAAAGAAGGAATAGATCTCTTCAGGATCTGATTTATCATGATACGGCAGATAACCATTGTTTTCTTGTAATAGTCGAAGTATTTTCTCTGCTTCATCTTCTACTTTTTGAAACCCGGGTTTGCCAAGCACTACATCAATTTTGTTGCCTGCAAGAATGGTTTTAATAAAGCCTTTGAGCTTATCCCCGATCTTCAATTCGGTGAAAATTTCATTGCTATGAATAATACCTGTGTGCAGGTTATTGATGATCACCACAAAACCCAATTCTGATTGACGATAGACCAATAAATCAACCTGATCTAATTCTTTAACGGTCAATTCCTCATTGCTTAACAATTGCTCGATCTTTTCTGTTGCTGCAACCCTTCCGGTCATTTGATCAATGTAGAGTTTCACTAGGTATTCACCACCAACTCTCATCCCCCCCAATTGTTTGGAAGCAGGAACAAACAAGTCTTTCATCAATCCCCAATCCAAAAAAGCCCCTTGTCGTGTAACAGCTACTGCTTTCATTTTAGCGATCTCCCCAACACAAGCGTTTGCTTTTTGAGTGGTTGCAATCAATCTGTTATCTGAGTCATGATAAACAAATACTGTGATCTCATCTCCAATTTTGAGTCCTTTCGGAGCAAAACGAGTAGGCAATAAAATGCCATCCCCCCCATCTTCGAGGTAAAAACCAAAATCTACTTTTCTTGATACTTTGAGGGTGTTGTATTGCCCTACCTGAACTGTTTCCATAAAATTCTTAATCGGCAAAAATAGGTTAGTTTGTCTGAATGCCATAAGATAGGTTCTTGAAAAGCCTATTTAAAGGGTATCCACCACTGTTAGCAACTTTAAAAGGCGGATTCACCGAGGCTTTAATATTTTCATCGCATGAAAGGTATGTATGGGATACTATTATTCAGTATCATCTCTTTACAAGCAATAGCACAGAACGTTACTGGTCATTGGTATGGTGTTGGAAAAGTGGCAGTTCCCGGTGAACATAGTTCTTATATGTCTGAACTGATCATCCAACAAAAGGGAGCAGTTGTTACAGGTGAACTACAGTATTATTTCAGGGATAGTCTTTTTAAAGTAAAAGTAAATGGTAGTTATAACAATAACACCAGAAGGCTCAGCCTGAATCCCGTTCCCTTTATTTATTATCTCTCAACCAACACAAAGACCGGGATTGATTGTATGTTATCAGGCAATTTTACACTTTTGGTCAATCGAACAGAATCTATTCTTATCGGGGCTTTTGAAAGTGATGATGCACATCGTTATACCACACCTGATATACAATTCAGGTTTAGATATTCGACCGATACTGCCAGTGTTCAATATGATCGTATTCCCGATGAGGATATTGACACAACAGTTACAACAACTCAATCAACTGCATCTCTAGATACAGTTATTAAAAATACAGTCAAGGAACCTGTATTATCGGACCGCGAAAAGGTTTATGTAAAAGAAGTAACGATCAACAGCAATAGCATTCGAATTGATCTGTATGATAATGGTTCAGTTGATAATGATTCAGTGGCTGTTTACATCAATGACCGATTGATCATTCCTCCTTCACAGCTAACACATCGTGCCATCAGAAGAACGATCACATTAGATAGTACAACTTCCGTGCATGAGTTAAGTATGGTTGCAATTAATTTGGGGAATATACCTCCTAATACTGCAGCATTGATCATTTATGATGGAGATACCAGACACGAACTGATCCTCACAAGCGATCTTAACAGAACAGCCACGATCAGATTGAGGAAAAGATAGCTCATAGGATATGACTTATAGTTCATAGCAAATGGCAGATCATTGTTTTACCATTTGCTATGAACAATTAGCTATTAGTACTAAAACAACTCCGGCATTGGATTATCATCCTTGGGTCTTTGCTCCCATTCCATCTCAATACTTTTATTGAAGTCGGTAAGTTTTGCGCCTACAGCTTTCCAGCCCATCACTTCCACCATTTTCGCCACTTTGAATTTTGCTTTTCTCACCTGTGCACCTCTTCCGGTTTGAACAACCAATATCGGTTCTTCATCTGTTGTTACCGCTTCTAGTCTATTCCCTTCCCCTTCTTTTATGAAAAGGAACTGCGTCTTTAATGTACTTGTTTCTATTTTGAAACGTTTGATATTGAATTGACCCTTATCATTATCTAGGTATACAGCAGTGATGGTCTTATTGGGATCAAACTTTTCAATCAGGGTGACCTTCTCAGGATCAAAACGCTGGGTCATTTCGGTATCGGTTAATTCATAACTTCCATCACTATAGATGACCAATAATTTCTCATCTTCAAAACTTCCCAAGTATTGACCTTTTTCCTCCGTGTTCAATCTGCCAAACTTATCATCAAACCATAGTTTCACACCTGCAAGTGTACTCTTACCGGCTTCTTTTAGTTTAACCGCTTTGATGGGATATTTCGTCACCTGATTTCCCATACTGCTTCTTCCCTTGATCTCTAGTTCTTCGAAATAAAAATCAAACTCTTTATTACGGGCAGTACAGTTCGGACTCAAGACCACTTTTACTACTTCTGCTTCTCCATTTGGATTGGCGGTGAAATAATGTACTTTACTCTTGTCTGAACCTTTGGTCAGATCATATTCCTTATCTCTAGTAACACCTGTTACATTGAAACGCTTGGCATAACTGGTTCCGCTGGCTCCATCCAGATATATCATGTTGTAAGTGGTACGTTCATCATTCTTTCTGAAGACGGCAGCATGAATGATATCTTTTCCTACAAAGATCTTATCAGCCACTTTCACCACTTTCATGGTGCCGGATTTGGTGAATGCGATGATATCATCATAATCTGAACAATCACATAAGAACTCATCCTTTTTCAAGGATGTTCCAATAAATCCTTCTGCGCGGTTCAAGTATAACTTGGTGTTAGCGATCGCTACTTGCTTCACCTGAATGGTATCAAATTCTTTGATCTCCGTTTTTCTTTCTCTACCCTTACCAAACTTCTTAAGTAAGTTCTCAAAATAAGCCACAGCAAATTCTGTTAAATGCTCCAGATCGAATTTCACTTGTTTGATCTCTGCCTCAATTCCTTTGATCTGCTCATTCAGCTCATTGATATCCAAACGATAAATTCTACGAACAGGCTTCTCCGTTAACTTTAAAATATCTTCTCTTTCAATTGCCCGTTTCAACTTTTTCCGGAATGGCTCAAAAGCTTTGCTGATCGCTTCTATCACCAGATCCCAAGTGGCATGTTTTTGCTCCAGCTCTTTGTATATCTTTTCTTCAAAGAATATTTTCTCCAGAG
>JBDKEH010000130.1:0-5275 GCA_039795345.1 Bacteroidota bacterium | reverse complement strand
CAACAGATGCATCTTTCAATTCCGGATTGCTGAATATTTTTTGGAATAGTCCACCTTCACTCAATGAACCTTTGAGTTCACCGTCTTTTAAAACAGGGATCTGTTCAATATCATATTTCTTCATCAACTCCACTGCATCTGCAACCGTATGTTCAGGTGATACGGTGATGAGTTTTTGTCCGCCTCTTCCGTTGACAATGTCTTTGAAAGTTTTCACATCCAAGAAACCTCGTTCCATCATCCACTGATCATTGTATACTTTACCTACATAGCGACTACCATGATCATGAAATACACAAACCACTACATCGTCTTTGGTCAGACTACCTTTCAATTGCATCAATCCTTGTAAACAACTGCCTGCACTGTATCCACAAAACATTCCTTCTTCTTTGGCGATGCGACGTGCCATCACTGCACCATCTTTATCTGTTACTTGCACAAATTCATCGATCACACTCATGTCATAATTCTGTGGAACAAAATCTTCCCCAAAACCTTCTGAGATATATGGATGAACTTCATTCATATCGATCTCACCTGTCTTAAAATATTTTGTCAACAATGAACCGTATACATCTACAGCCCATACTTTGATATTCGGATTTTTTTCTTTCAGGTACATTGCCGTTCCCGTGATGGTACCACCTGTTCCGGCAGTACAAACGAAATGCGTGATCTTACCTTCTGTTTGTTCCCAGATCTCAGGACCGGTAGATTCATAATGCGCTTGACGATTCGCCAAATTATCATACTGGTTCATGTACATGGAATTGGGAATTTCCTGTCCCAGTCTTTTGGCGACACTATAATAACTGCGGGGATCTTCAGGGAGAACGTTGGTCGGACAAACGATTACCTCTGCACCAACAGCTTTGAGAATATCTACTTTTTCTTTGGATTGTTTATCGGTGGTAACAAAAATGCATTTATAGCCTTTTACGCAGGCGGCCAATGCCAGTCCCATGCCGGTATTTCCACTGGTACCTTCAATAATGGTACCACCTGGTTTTAGTTTACCTTCTTTTTCGGCCACTTCCACCATTTTCAAAGCCATACGGTCTTTGATAGAGTTGCCTGGATTGAAATAGTCAACCTTGGCCAGCACAGTGGCAGGAATGTCTTTTGCTACTTTATTGAGTTTGATCAGGGGGGTGTTGCCTATCGTTTCGAGGATATTATTCAGCCACATGCGAAAACTAACGTTTGTTTGTGCAAAGGTAAAGTTTTGCTACGGCTGTTGAACAGTTCAACGGTTTTTAATACAAATATGTGAATAAACGATAGCGAAAAGGGTAGTGATGTACTGAAGTGTGCCTTGTAACACCACTGCCCTTACTGATCTGCAGCGATGTACGTTGTTGAGTCATATCTTTTGAATTAGAAGCTTTTCACTAAATGGATCATGCTTCCTGCATCTTGGATATTGATTCCTTTGCGTACGATTTCTGTTTTTTCTGTTTCTTCCTCAGTGGTTGCTGTATTTGTATGCAAATAAGCAATCGTAATAGCAGGGATCAAAGCGATCATCGCGAAAATCTGGAGGTTGTTGACTAACTTTTTCATAACATCTGTTTTTGGTGTGTTTTTAATTTGATAGAACAAAGATAAGTCAACTTTTGGTACTATGCAACACATAGTACCATCTTAAGAAAAGTAATATCTGTTGCAAAATAGCTTAGTAAGCTTATTACATATTGATAATCAGTAGAATAGACTATTTAAGGTCTATTTTCAGTGATTATTTGAAAATGATAAGCGGTTGTAATTCGTGATAGAAGATGGGTTGCGACTGAGGGCACAGAGAGGCACTGAAGCGTTTCTGTGATCTTCTGAGTCTTCTCCGAAGGGAGTCCTTTGTACAGTGGCAAGAAATAAATAGGAAATTAAGCACTAAAACTGCTGGTCATCTTACCGCAGAGATCGGTATCGATCATTTTTTCAGCCAAAGCGATCATGTTCATGAAAGCTTTGTCATTACTGATACCATGACCAATGATGACAGGCTTGGCTACACCCAATACCGGTGTTCCGCCATAATTCTCATAATGGAAGCGACTAAAATAACTGTCTGAAGAGAGATTACGTTCAACAGCAATATCATACAGCGATTCAGCTAATTTAAGAATGATATTGCCTGTAAATCCATCACACACCATTACATCGGCCTTATCCTGGAAGATATCGCGACCTTCTATGTTTCCGATGAAATTGATTTGTGTATTTTCTTTTAAAAGAGGGTAGGTGGCTTGTGCCAGAATATTCCCCTTACCTTCTTCTTCTCCCACATTCATCAATCCAACAGAAGGATTGTTGATATTGAGAATATGCTGTGCATACAAACTTCCCAATAGGGCGAATTGATTGAGTTGTTCAGGTTTGCAATCAGCATTTAATCCAACATCCACCAATAAACCGGTTCCGCCTTTCAGTTTAGGGATGATGGTAGAAATGGTGGGTCTGGCAACGCCAGCAATAGGTTTGATACTGTACATAGCTCCCACCAACATGGCTCCGGTATTTCCGGCACTGATGAATGCATCTATTTTTCCGGTAGCGAGTAAGTGAAAGCCAATAGCGATAGAAGAACGTTGCTTTTCTTTTAATGCCTTCGTAGGATGTTCGTGATACCCGATTACTTCCGGGGCATGTACCAAATGCAAATTAGGTGATGCAACCTGATGCTCCTCCAAAAGAGGGTTGATCAGCGTTTCATCACCTATTAAATATAGTGAGGCAGCAGGTGTACAGGTAGACAGATAAAGTTTCAGTCCCTTCACCGCTTCCAGCGGTGCAAAATCTCCACCCATCATGTCTATGCCAATATTCATGCGCGGTAAGCTTGGTTAAATTGTACTAAAAGGATTAAGCTTTCAATGGAGCTTTCTCAGCTACCAATTTACCTTTATAGAACAATTTACCTTCGCTCACGTGTGCACGATGGCGTACGTGTGTTTCACCTGTGGTGCTGTCTTTGCTCAATGTAACTTCCTGTGCTACGTAGTGCGTTCTTCTTTTTGCACTGCGCTGCTGTGAATGTCTGCGTTTAGGATTCGGCATATCTCGAATTTTAGAGTATCAATAATGTTTATTCTAAGTCTTTAAATTTCTCTAGTCCCTTCCAAACTGTTTTGTGTTGGTCTTTCTGTGCTTCTTCTTCCATCTTCTTCAATTTCTCCAACACTTCTTTATTACACTGTGGACCACCCACTTCACTTTCCTTACACATTTTCTGGAGCGGAATACTGAGGTTGATGAATTCATAGATCCAATCGCTCAGGTACAGATGGCTTTCTCCACGGCTGATATAATATACATCAGGATCTTCTTCCTGCTCATTCATGATCTCGGGGTCATCCACCATTTTTACAATGATGTTGAATTCATCCCAGAGCTGTAATGGCAGTTGATTACCACATCTGTCGCAAGAAGTTTCCAATGAACCATCAATATCAAACTTGAGTTGCATGAAGTTGTTATTCTTCTCCAGACTCAATTTTATATTGGCGATACAGTTGTTGAAATCCTGCTCTCCATAGCTTGTAAAGAACTTGTCCTCAATACGGTATTCGTATACATGAGTCCCCGGCTTTAAACCCACAAAAGCTATCTCATATTCCCGCCGATGACTCATAACCGATTTTTAAGGGCTTGCAAAGGTAGTCCATAATGGCGGAAATGCCAAGAGAAAATTGCCTTTCAGGGCTTTTGACTTATCAACAGACCTGAATCAAGAGGAAATCTCATATTTGTAACCATGAATCAAGGCAAGAAAGTATCCTCATTGATCTGGATCAAGCCGGCATGGCTATTTTTTATAGCCCTCATCCTCCATATTATCGGTTATTTCCCTTCTATTGTCGAGAATTGGTATAGTACCGGTATCTACAAAGGTATATCCAATATTTTAAGAGGATTGACGAAATGGGTTCCTTTTAGTGTTGGAGATATCTTGTATATCTTATTCATTATCAGTCTGATCATTGGGTTGATCCGCTTCATGATAAGGCTTGCTAAGGGGCAGTTAGATAGGTATTCAGTGATTCCTGTTGGACTACAATTGCTCAGCAAAATATTATCTATCTACATCATTTTCAGACTTTTATGGGGGTTGAACTATGATCGTTTGGGGATCGCTTATCAGTTACAATTATCTAAACCCACTTATAATACGGAAGAAGTTATTCAGCTGACCAATCAGTTAATTGATAGTTTGAATGCCTCCCGTCAAAGATTACCGGATACCGTCTTGGCTGAACCTCCAATTGACACTATTTTCAGGATGGCCGGGATTGGGTATGCTCGTTTGTCAGATCGTTACTTTTTTCTCAACTATACCCAGCGTTCCCTAAAAGCGAGCCTTTTTACGCCGATCGCAGATTGGTTATCATTCACCGGGTATTATAACCCGTTTTCAGGAGAGGGTCAAGTGCGATCTGATATACCTCGGGTAATGGTTCCATTTGTGTCATGCCACGAAATCGGACACCAACTTGGGTATGCCAGTGAGAGTGAAGCCAATTTTGTAGGATTTCTCGCTGCATTATCAACCAATGATCCTTATTTCCGTTATTCAGCTTTCAATGAGTTGTTTAGCTATGCACAGGGAGAGGAATTAATGCTGTTGGCTGCTGCAAATGATTCTACAAGGTTTGGTGAGGTCATTGTTCAGAATCGAATGAGATTGGATACCTTGGTTAGAAAAGATCGTAAAGAGATACGTGAATTTTTTCAGCAACGTAGAAATAGTATTGCTCCTGCCATCAATGATTTGTATGATCAATATTTGAAAGTCAATAATCAAGATGCCGGTGTACGTAGTTATAATGATGTGATTGGTTTATTAATAGCTTATCTAAAAAAACATGAAAAAATCTAATGGCATTAAATTGATGATCTCTATCGTACTCTGTGTATCATTGGGATCTGTGGGCGGATTGGTGACCGTGAATGAAATACCTACTTGGTATGCTTCTCTCAATAAGCCATCATTCAATCCACCTAATTGGTTATTCGGTCCGGTATGGACAACACTCTATTTGTTGATGGGTATCAGTGCATATCTGATATGGAAACAACCGGTATCTAAGGAAAGAAACAAGGCATTGCAATTTTTCATTTTGCAATTCATACTCAACTTTTGCTGGTCATTTATTTTCTTCGGATTACACGCTACAGGGTGGGCATTCATTGAAATGATCGCACTTTGGATCTTGATACTACTGACCATTTTGCATTTCGCTAAACACTCAAAGTTAGCAGCATGGTTATTGGT
>JBDKEH010000115.1:0-2830 GCA_039795345.1 Bacteroidota bacterium | reverse complement strand
ACTTCAAAATCTTTCTTGTCCTTATTCTGCTCACGCTGTTCTTGCAATTCAACAAATCGCTCCAGAGTGTAATATTTCAATAATTTTCTCCAGCGATCTTTTTGTTCCGCTTCATTGGCGGCATATCCTAATTTGTCTGAATCCAACATAGCGGTTTCGTCAACTGTGAAATCGAAAGGCTTGGATAAAATATCTTTGTATAAGGCAGCAACAGCATTTAATCGTTTTTCATAGATCAATCCTGCCTCGGGGGCAAACTTGATCTCCGCTCCCTTGATCTCATCATCCAGATTCAATTCATGTTTTTTGAGCGTATTGATATCAGACTGAAGGAAAAAAGATTTATCACCATCCAAATCATCCAAGAACTTTTGGAATAATTTTTTTGAAAAATCATTGTTGATATTCTTTGGACTATAATGCTGCGACTCAAGTAAGGACCCAACAGCAGACAGTAATCTTTGTCTTTGAGAAAGTACTACATCCGTATAACCAGAGGCAGTGTAACGGAATGCGAAAAAAAGCGCACCGAATAATACAACGGTGAGCATTAACAACCCTTTTCTACTCTTCATAAATTCCTTGAATTTTTGCATGATTCTTCTCAAAAATAACTTAAAACATTACTCCCTCCTCAACTTGCAGAACCAATTAACAAAGGTTTTGATGAGCGGTCAGTGTAAAAAAAAGGTTACTTAATGATACATAAAATGTTGTTTTACCCTATTTTTGCACTCCCATAAAAACGGAGAGCGTAGCTCAGTTGGTTAGAGCGTCAGTTTGTGGCACTGAAGGCCGTGGGTTCGAGACCCATCGTTCTCCCCTAGAAAACCTATAAGCTGATACCTTATAGGTTTTTAAATTTCTATACATGAGTTATATTCTTTTACTGATCCCTGTCATTTCGGCTTTTATCGGTTGGTTCACCAACTGGATCGCCATTAAAATGCTCTTTCACCCCAAAGAACCCAAAAAAATATTGGGGATTACCATACAAGGTATATTCCCCAAACGACAACAACAGTTTGCAGAAAAATTGGGCAAACTTGTGAGTCAAGAGCTACTGTCCTTTGCTGATATTGAACAAAAACTGATCCATCCCAACAATATTGAGAAACTGATGCCGGTGGTAGAAGAACACATCGATCAGTTCCTGCGTCGCAAGTTGGCTGAGGAAATGCCGGTGATTAGCATGTTTATTGGAGAAAACACCATTCAGCAGCTAAAAGGCATATTCATGAAGGAATTGGAAGCCTTATTTCCCATTATCATGCAACGTTATATGGGACATTTACAACAAGAATTGGACCTGGAACAGATTGTCATTAAAAAAGTGGCTTCTTTCTCCAGCGATAAATTAGAGGATATTCTACAATCGATTTTATCCAAAGAATTTCGTTTTGTAGAGTTGATCGGTGCGGTTTTAGGTTTTATTATTGGTTTATTACAGGTTTTATTGACGATTTTGACTTAGTCACCGAATAAAACTGCAGTATCACCGAGAACACCCCTATTACCGGTACGCTGGCTTCAAACTTTACCCCTTTAAAATTGTCTTACTACCGTCTGTATAAACAAACAGAAGTTCCCGAATCATCGATGCACCTTTGCATCAGAATATTTCAACATATCAACATGAGTAAGTTATTTACATTTTTAGCCTTAGTTTTCTTGACAATCACTGCCAATGCCCAGTTTCCAGGCGCCAGAATGGGTGCAGGTGCAGGAGGAGCAAACGTGAATGTGGGGCATTTTTTTGGTAAAATCGTTGACAGTAAGACCAACAAAGGCATTGAGGGTGTTACCGTACAGATCACAGGCAACAAATTCGATACTGTATCCAAGAAAATGGTAGAAGCGGTATTGAATACTCAAATTACCCGTGCAAATGGAGATTTTAGTTTTGAAGGATTATCGATTTTTGGCAATTACAAATTGAAATTCAGTGCTTTAGGATATGCAAACCTAGTACAAACTGTTACTTTTGGCATCAAAATGCCGGCCCGTGGCGAAACTCCCAACTTTCAGCAAATGCTTAGTATGGCTGATAAAGACCTCGGGAATATTAAAATGGAAGCCGATGCCACAGATTTAGGTAATGTTACCGTTACTTCTTCTGCCAAGCCTCAATTTGAAATGGGTATTGATCGTAAGATCTTTAATGTAGATAAGAACTTGGTAAGTGCCGGACAAACAGCCACAGAAATCATGAAAAACATTCCTGCATTGAATGTGGATGTAGATGGCAATGTAACGCTTCGTAACGCCGCACCAACAATTTTTATTGACGGTCGCCCCACTACAATTACATTGGATCAGTTACCTGCAGATATCATCGACAAAGTAGAGCTGATCACCAACCCTTCCGCCAAATTTGATGCATCAGGCGGCAATGCAGGTATTTTGAATATCGTTTTGAAGAAAAACAAAAAAGTAGGTTATAATGGTGGTATCAGATCCGGTGTTGATTCTCGTGGTATGATTAATCTAGGGGGTGATATCAATATCCGTCAAAATAAAATCAATGCTTTTTTAAGTGGTTCTTATAACCAGCGTAAATCGATTACAAATACAATGAATGACAGAGATAATCTGTTCTCTACTCCAAGTAGCTTATATATTGTAGGTAAGGGTATCAGCACAGGCTTTTTTGCTTTCTTTAGAGGAGGACTTGACTTTCTGGTGGATAACAGAAATACTATTTCAATAGCTGCCAATTATAATAGAGGTCAGTTTGACAATAATAATACACAAAGAGCTGATTCAACTGTTGGCGGTGTTTATACTTCTTATAACGATATTCTGAATAACAGCCGCAGTAATTTCCAAA
>JBDKEH010000103.1:0-5383 GCA_039795345.1 Bacteroidota bacterium | reverse complement strand
CGCATGAACCAATTGGGAATGATCGTAGATATATCGCATGTGGGAGAACGTACTTTTTGGGATGCTATTGCAACAACCACCAAACCTGTTATCGCTTCACATAGTTGTGTGCATGCCATTTGTCCAGTTTCTCGCAATTTGAAAGATGATCAACTAAAAGCTATTGCGAAGAACAAGGGTGTGGTTCATTTGAATTTTTATTCCGGTTTTTTGGATAGTGGGTTCAATGCCCGTAACAATGCTTTTCTACAAGCACATAAGGCAGAACGAGATTCATTGCGTAAGATCAATCCTGAGCCTTATTATGCATCGCAGGTTTTATTTGAAAAGTATCCTGATGAAGTAAAAGGTCTTCGTCCACCTTTGTCGTTATTGTTGGATCATTTGGATTATATCGTTAAGTTGATCGGAGTAGATCATGTTGGATTGGGCTCTGATTTTGACGGTATCAGTTCATCACCACAGCAGTTAGATGATGTAACGGGATTGCCTCTTATTACCAAAGCATTATTAGAAAGAGGGTATAAGAAAAAAGAGGTACAAAAAATATTGGGTGGTAATTTTATCCGCGTATTGGAAGCTAATATGAATCCTTAAACCTTTAGCTTTACTAAAAATACACACATGAGAATTCTAAATCTTTTCATCATAGTACTATTAGCAGCTGCTTGTAACAGCAATGAAGGAGAAGGAAATGTAGAAATGAATACGGTAGCACCTCCTCCACAAACGATAGCCGAACCTGTCACCAATGATTCAGCCAATAAAGTTCCTACATCCACTTCTGCACCCATCGCTTTGAATCCTGCTCACGGTTTGCCGGGACATCGTTGTGATATTGCTGTAGGTGCTCCTTTGAATAGTACACCGAATACAAATACAGCACCTTCTTCAGTACAAATGAACCCGTCACCACAAAACGCTCCGATGATGCAGTCTGCGCCTAGTACAGGAGGAAAAATATTGATCAACCCACCACACGGACAGCCCGGACATGATTGTTCTGTAGAAGTAGGGAAGCCTTTGCCAGTACGTCAATAGCGAACAAGTGTAGTTGATTTTTTCTTCATCTCTTCAAAAGAAGAAAGAGCGATCTTTTCTAAAATTTTTAGATCAACATCGGCAAGTTTGTTGATGTATAAACAACCCATGCCTGTTTTATGTTTGCCCAATTGTTTCAACAAAGATTCATATGGCTCAAAGCCAGCCATGGTATAGATACTAATGTTCGATTTGCGAGGAGCGAAGCCGGCGAGAAACCATTCACCTTTTTGTCCACCTTTTTGTTGGTAGTCATACTTGCCAAATCCAACAATGGCACCGCCCCATAATTGAGGAGTTAATCCGGTGATTTTTTGAAAGAGTTCCAATAGTTGAAAAGCATCTTTCTTTTTTTGCTCGGGCGTGATGGTATTTAGAAAGTCAGTGATATTTTCCTTTCCAACTTTGGTTTTGATCTCAGCCATGATAAATGGTTATGGATGAATAACCCTAAGTTAGAAATTAATTTGTGCTTGTAAGCGAAGTAAACTACCACGTTGTAAATTATTCTGTAAAGAGAAGTCTTCATACCTACGAGAAGAGATGGTATACATGGCTACCAATTCAAATTGTTTTACAGGTTGCCATTCCACCCCAATTTCTAATTCTCTTACACGATGACTGCGTGCATCTAATTCATGTTTTTTACCGCCATTGTAGTATTGTCCACGAACGAAAGGAATAATCACTTGTTCTTTTTTCTTGAGCATGTATGATAATGTGATATAGCCTCCGTGTAAAGACCTTGTTTCAATGGAATCAGTAACAGGATTGAATTCAGGACCTTTACCAATCGTATATTCAGTGAGGATACCAAATGGTTTTGGATACAATACAAAAGTGGCAGCAGCACGTTGGTCAAGATAATTTCGATCTGCTTTGAATTTAGCGCCCGTACTGGTTTGCTCTCTTGTTACTACATACTGACCTGTATACGCTTGGATACCGGGTTCGATGATTTGATCTCCAATTTGTAAAGGGTAAGAGAAACGTGTCACCACATGTAACTTATCATTCTGTTCAGGTCTGTTGGCTGTTTGTCCGTTGTATACCCCAAAAGCAAATACACCGTAATCACCCGAACCTTTCAAGCCATCTCTTACGAGTGAGGAAAATAATTCTCTTTGTTTGGTAGGCGCCCAGTAAAAAAAGGCGCCGATATCACGCTCATTGGAAACAGCACTGTTCAATGCATCATTACGATCTAATGGTAAACGGTTTTGACTGGATTGCATATTCTCAAAACCATATGGCACTTTACTTTGTCCAATACGGAAACGAAATTCATTTTTCTTGTCAACACCCAGATCAAAATAAGCATCTCTCAACTGGCCATAATGCAGGTTGGAAGATGAAGCTGAACTTGCAAAGTCGGGTTGAATATAGAAGTACACTTGTTTGCTGATCTGCCCAAAAAAGATGATACGCATCCGACGCAAGAAGAATCCACCACCTTTACCCCAGCTACGGTCGCCTTGTTCATTACCCAGATTAGGATTGGTTTCGAGTAAGCGATTGTATCGTGCCTGTACATAACCACGAATAGAAAAACTTTCGAACCATTTCTTTTCAGCGGGCGGTTTAGAGGTTGATTTAACAGCCTCGCTAAGCGACTGAGCAGAGCCTGAAACAACCATCGATAAGCAGATTAATACCCCGTAAACTGGTTTCATACAAACTGTTTAACGGCGGCAAAACTACTCGTTAACTATTTAGTAACTATTTAATAATGATTTGGTAATGATTTGATAACATTGGTGGAATATATGCTTATAGCCGATGGGTGATGGCTTGTGGTTGGGTCCATGGTTGATAGACCATAGTCCATGGGATAGGGTTGGCAAATAGGTCATGGCTGATCGTAAGCCTGTTTGCCCCAATCACTCCGTACCTAGTACCTAGCACCCGATAACCTGATTACCCCGTCACCTCCCTACTCTCCGAATCCTAAAGTCTTGGATCTGAGCAGGGTTGGTAGGAGTTAAGGTGAAGAAAATCTGAATGTCTCCATTTTCGCATTGTAAGATTACTTGTCCGCGAAGCTGGTTGAGGGGAACAATATCGTTTACATGAATCACTTTGCCTGCAGCATTAAAGATCTCACGACTCTCTTTGATCAAATCTTCAATAGGTTTATCAAGAAAGAAATTTTCTGCGAAGAGAGGCGACTTATCAGCATTTTTCCAGTCGGGTAAAAATGAGAGCAATTCCTTTTGTACTTTGAGCAGCACATCGGAAGCAGGCAATACGCGAGGCTCTAATTGAGCAGCGCGTACCAAAGTATCCAATACCTGAATATTCGGATCAGACGTAGGCGCATAAGTTACATTGGCAAAGAACGCTACGCCAATGCCATACTCTGGCAAAATCAGCCAATGACTACCGAAGCCCGGTAAGCCACCACTATGTCCTACCGCCACACGGCCTTCACAGTCGCTGGTCCAGCGAAGCCCATAAGTATAGGCGGATGCTGTTGGGCAAACTCTTCCACTTGGGTAGCGGTATTGCGTGTTGAGTCCGCTGTAACGCCAGGGCTGGTGCATTTCTCTAACGGTGCTTCGTTTTACTGGACCTTGGTCACTAGCATTAGAAGGTGGCCATGCATTCAAATGAAAAGCGATGTATTTACTGAATGATTCCATAGAAGTGATCATACCACCCATGGAACCATAGATACCATCGTGCAACAAAGGCTCATCGATCCATTGATTATTGATCCATCGATGACCTTTGGCCAATTGCGAAGGAGGTATTTTACTAAACTCCCATTCAGCCTGCGACATACCCAATGGTTGCCAGATATTTTCTTTGATATATGTGTTATAAGGTTTGCCCGATACTTTATGAATGATGTATCCCAACATGGTAAAACCGAGATTGCTGTATTCATAACGCAATCCGGGAACATTAGAAAAGTGTAATCCTTTTTTGATCACTTCTAAGAGTTCTTCTTCTGTATCCGCCAATTGACGATCACCCCAGGGATCATCTTGCGGAAAACCGGCGGAGTGTGTCATCAGATCTCTGATGGTGATGACAGGTGCGTCTTTGGTGAGTTGTTGTCCTTTAAGTTCGGGGATATATTTTTCAACGGCATCATCAAGTCTCAGTTTGCCTTCATCTCTTAATTTCAGAATAGCCATTGCAGTAAAACTCTTAGACATAGATGCAATGCGGAACATCGTGTTCTGATTCACCGGGTTTTTTGATGCAGCATCTGCTTGTCCACCATAACCGGAAAATATCAAAGCACCATCCATCACCACCCCGAAACTGTATCCCGGGAAATGATTTTTCTCCGCATGTTGACGGTATATTTTTTCGATGATGGGGAAGTAGGGTTTTATTTTTTCGAGACGGTTGTTGTCTTTGAAGAATGGGGGTTTGTAGGATTGTATGGTTTGAGAGATGGAGAGAATAGGGGTGAAGAGATATATTAATATGTAATAGACTTTTTTCATGATACAATTTTAATAAAAGGAGTATAGAATAGAAGGAACATTAGCTAGTCAACTTTAAGAATAAACAATTCAAAATGCTCAATCTCAAAATCTGATACCATACATACAACTCACACTTATTGCCATCCTATTTAATACCTGATCAACTTTTCTATAAATTCCCCGAATCTCCCCTTCGCCATAAAATTCTTTTCTAATTCCATATTAAAAGGGATAGGTGTATCTAAAGAAGCACAACGCATCACCGGTGCATCTAATAACTCGAAGCAATGCTCACTGATCCATGCACTTACTTCTCCGCCAATACCTCCGGTGAGTGTGTCTTCATGTAGTATCAATACTTTTCCGGTCTTGGCCACTGCTTCACGAATACCTTCATAATCCAATGGCAGCAAGGTTCTCAGGTCAAGTATGTGTAAAGAAATATCCGGGTGTTGCTCTTGGTATTCCAATGCCCAATGCACACCTGATCCATAAGTGATCACAGTAATATCGTTTCCTTCTTTTGTGATTGCAGCCTTGCCGATCGGAGTTTCATAATAGATCTCCGGCACCGCACCACTCACACTTCTATACAATGCTTTGTGTTCAAAAAACAACACCGGATTCGGATCATTGATAGCCGCGATCAATAATCCTTTTGCATCCTGTGGATTGGATGGATATACCACTTTTAATCCAGGTACATGGGTAAACCAAGCTTCATTGCTTTGTGAGTGAAAAGGTCCCGCACCTACACCACCACCGGTTGGCATACGAATCACTACATCGGCATTTTGTCCCCAGCGGTAATGTATTTTGGCAAGATTGTTTACGATCTGATTGAATCCCACTGTTACAAAATCTGCGAACTGCATTTCCATCATACTCTTGAATCCTTC
>JBDKEH010000084.1:0-6857 GCA_039795345.1 Bacteroidota bacterium | reverse complement strand
GTTCATTCAAGCTGAGTAGTCAGACAGTAACACCAAGTACGGCATGGCAATCGGCAGATTGTGATAATGATGGATTAACGAATCAACGAGAGAAAGATTTGGGTACCGATCCATTAAAAGGTGATAGTGATGGAGATGGTGTATTAGATGGCAAAGAAGTGGATGATAAAACTGATCCCAAGAATTTATGTTCACTGAAATTGGAAAGCCAAACGATCACTCCTAGCAATGCTTGGTTGACTGGAGATTGTAATGGAGATGGTATTAAAAATGGTCAGAACCTGATTATTGTAATGTATGGTACCAAACCACAGCTACAAGCCGATGGTACTTTCAAGATACAGTATGTTACATCGATCCGTAACCTTAGACCGGAAACGGTTACACTGAATACAGTTCAACAAAATTTTGCTACTGTGTTTACGTCTCCTGCTACATTCCGTATTACAACAATCAGATCATCGGGTCGTTTGAATCTTGTGCCAGGTTATGATGGTCGTACACAAATTAACTTGATAAATAATACCAGTACACTTGCAGGTTATACCAAAGATTCGGTAGTAGTTGAATTGGTTGTTTCACCGAACGGATTTTCAGGATCTGTAAATGCGCAAGCAGTATTGACTGGTACAGGTGCATTCTCATTACCTATAAATACAAACTCAACAGATACCACTGTATCAAATGGATTCATTCCTACAAATGGTTTACCTGTGACCACAACCATACCTCAAGTGGGCTATGTAATACCGGATGCATTCTCTCCAAACAGAGATGGAATGAATGATCTGTTTGTTATTGTACGTCCATATCAAACAACCATCTCCTTAGAAGTATTTAACCGATGGGGCAATGTTATCTACAGAAATGGCAATTATAATAATGATTGGGATGGTAGAGCAATGTCGCAATATGGTGGTGGTGATTTACCTCCGGGTACTTACTACTATATCATTACGGCTAAGGAAAAGGGAGGTGAAGTAAGACAATTCAAAGGGTTTATTACGCTTAAACGATAAAAGAAAATTGTGTTTATGAATCTATATAAAAGAAGATTTGCAATAATAGTCTTCATTGGTATATCACTGTTACTACAAGTAAAAACACATGCACAAACTGAGCCGATGTATTCACAGTACATGTTTAACATGTTAAATGTGAATCCAGCTTATGCAGGCTCAAGAGGTACAACAACAGCTTCGGCATTGTTTAGGAAACAATGGTTAGAGATGCCGGGCTCACCTCAAACTACGGTAATATCTATAGACCAAGCAAGCAGAGAAGGACGTATTGGTTTGGGATTACAGCTACTCGATGATAAGTTGGGTATTGAAAGAACAACCGGAGTGATGGCGAGTTATGCTTTTCGTATTCCTGTAAGCGATCAAGGCGTCTTATCGCTCGGATTAAGGGGTGGAATACTAAACTATCGAGCCAATTTTACTGAGGTAAATACGTTTGCTCCCAATGATCCAACATTTAACCAAAATGTAAATGGTATTTTACCGGCAGCAGGAGCAGGAGTATACTATACAACTGATAAGTTTTATGTAGGTCTTTCTATCCCATCTTTACTTGAAACAAAACTAAATGCAAGAGAACAGGCTGATGTAAAGTCTGGGACACTCAAAAACATGCACCTTTTTTATACCATGGGTATGGTGATGGACTTAAGTGATCAAGTAAAGTTGAAGCCTTCTATGTTGATCAAAAGAGTAAATGGTGCTCCTGTTCAATTTGACTTCAATACGAATGTTTGGTTAATGGATAAGATAGCGTTTGGAGCTTCATATAGAACTAAAGATGCCATAGTAGGTTTAGTAGAGTGGCAAATCAATGACCAATTACGCTTTGGTTATAGTTACGATCATACTATATCAAATTTGCGACCTTTTAGTCAAGCAACACATGAACTGATGCTTCGCTTTGAAATAGGTTCATCTAGGTCTTCATTTGTTTCACCCCGTTATTTTTAATTCATGCATTATTTGTTATTCTTTTTTTTATTGTTGGGATCATTCAAGGCTCAGTCTGCAAATGAACCTGTGAATAAATCATATGATCAGTTGCGTAAACAAGGAGATAAGCTTTATGCATCTAAAAAATATTTTGAGGCACTGCCTTTTTATAAAAAGTATCATACGAGATATCAGGATGACATTCTCAATTGGGTTATATCTGACTGCTTTTGGAACATGGGTCAATATGATAGTTCATTGGTTTATTTAGAAAAGCTTGAAAAGAAAAGCATACAGGTACTAGAACGAAATGCTGAAATATGTGCTCGCAACGGAAATTATCAAAGAGCCATACAGATATACCAAGAATTAATGTCGACTAGTAGTGCTAAAAAAGATTTTTATAATACTAGGAAAAATGGATTTGAAAAAAGAGACCTCTTTTTAAGAGACTCATTAGATTGGAATATTGAATATCTTTCTATCAACACATCAGCAAGGGAGTTCGCGCCTTTTGTACAGAGAGGAAAACTCTATTTTGTATCCAACAGGAATGTAGGATTCATTGTACCCAAAACCAATGCTAGTGACGGTCAACCTTACGATGATGTTTTTATTGGCGGAGAATTAATGTACTTACAAGTGACTCAGCCGGTATACTCTGTCAATAAGACAGAAACAAATTCAAGGAATGGCTTTTTACTGGATCTTACTCCTTCAACAAGTAATGATAACAATACACTTTTACCAAGTAAAGCGGGTATTACCACGGGGCCATCAGCTTCAGTTTTATCACGCTTGTTAACAAATGCTGCTTTTAAAGGACATGTTGGTCCTGTAAGTATGAGTGAAGATGGGCAATATGTTTTTTTTACTCGAACAAGCGAAAACAAAAAGAATGGTGTTTACTTATTGGAATTGTGTAAAACGACCAAGACTTCAGCAGGTTGGTCTAAACCGCAAGTATTATCTGTAAATACCAAAGAATCATCTTCTTTTCATCCCTTTTATGTAGATTCAGAAAAAGTGTTACTGTTTTGTAGTGATAGAGCCGGAGGAATAGGTGGATCTGATATATATCGTTCATATATTCAGGAAGATGGCAGTTTCACAGAACCTGTAAACTTAGGAGCACGTATAAATAGTACCGGAGATGAAGGGTTTCCGCTAATGCATAATGGAAAACTATATTTTTCTTCAAATGGATGGTCTGGATTAGGAGGTGTTGATATCTATGAAGGTTTTTTAAAGCAATCTAATCATCAACCTAAAAATTTAGGTTATCCTATCAATACATCTTCAGATGATTATTCAATCAGTTTTGCTGATGATGCTTCCGGTTTTATTGCATCTAATCGTTATGGTAGTGATGATATATTTCGATTTAGTTACGCACATAAAACTGTAACGATCAAAAGTGCTGTAACAAGCACTAACAGTGGTCTTCGTCAGGAAGGCGTTCTTGTTACACTAGAACAACAAGAGGAAAATGGCAGCTGGAAAACCATCAGTTCACAAACAACCGATCATAAAGGTGTTTATTCATTTGAAGTAAGACCCAATCAAGCAAATTATCGCATAAGATTATCAGGAAAAGATTTTCAAGAACAAATACAATTGTTTGATAGCAAAGGCGTAACAGATTGGAAAGAATTGAATCCGGTAAGCATATCTCTTCTTGCTACAAAAACAACAACAAACCAAAACGATAACTCTTCTAAGCCAAGTAATCAAACTGTTGTCAATAATCAAGATAACAAGGCTGTAACAAATGTGCTAAATAATACAGAAGTAGCGACTGATGGGTATCGATTGTATCATTATTTTGATGGTCAAGGGTATATTCCGGAGAGCCATGCTGTATTGATGGAGGTGATTAGATTGATGCGTCAACATAAAGAATTACAACTAGAGATCATATCAGCAGCTGATTGTATTGGTAATAGCGTATACAATTTAGCATTGTCACAAAAAAGAGCAGAATATATAGGATCCCTTATACCCGGTGATTTGAGAATACGTATTAAATTGAACTGGGTAGGTAATACAAAACCGGAAGAGCCTTGTATTGAAAGTGATCAAGCTACACCGGAAGCACAGCAAAAAAATAGATATACTTTATTGAGGCTTTATCGATAAGGTAGTGATCAATAAAAAAAGTACTCCTGACATGTAAACCGGTGTGATCTTATGTAAATAAGGTTACACTTTGAAAAAGCTCGCTTAGGTGAGCTTTTTTATTATAGATATTAAAAGGAAAGAAAGTGGTATTGCTGTCCAAGCTTTATACAAGTTTACGAAGAACCCCTACCGGGTCAATCACTTTTGGTCAAGAGGATATTTTGTGAACACAGTAGGATTAGACGAAGAGAAGTAGCTTTGTGAATTATCAGGAAGTGGAAGATCGGAAGGAAGACGGTCAGAAGATCTTTTGTTTTAGCAACCCTTGTATTAATTTGTTACCATCTATGCTGCCCAATACCCGTTACCCTGGTAACGCTAAAACAAATGACCGCGCACGTTGGCAGTATTTTTATAATTCAGCCAATAATCTCAACTTTACTGTGAATGGTCTTTCGGGACAACATACTTGTTTCCCGCTGGTAAGTTTCGCTGAAAACTTATTGATACAGCAGAAGCAGATATATGTATCAATGTTTTTGTCGTGAAATTGAGAATGCAGTAATACTGATAGAAAATAAACAGAATGGCCAAAAAGATATTTACGAACCTTACATTTTGGGTATTGCTGGCCATTTGTGCCGGCATTCTCTTAGGGCATTTTTCTCCGGCAACCGGTGTAGCGATGCAACCGTTGGGGAAATACTTCATTGATATCATTAAGCTGTTCATCAACCCCATTATTATAGTTACCATAGTGGTGGGCATCTGTGGTATGGATAGTTTGAAACGAGTAGGTCGTGTAGGAGGCAAAGCTCTTTTGTATTTTGAAATTGTAACCACATTAGCATTGGTAATTGGCGTAGTTGTTGCACACCTCGTACAACCCGGTGCAGGTGTTGATACTTCAGCAGTGAAAACAGGTGACATATCCGGGTATCGTAATGCAGAAGTGTCTATCAACTGGTGGGATTTTTTCAGGGAGAATATTACGATTCAGATATTGTTATTATCGATTCTTTTTGGAATGATCATCAGTAAAAGACCCAATAAAGATAAACTCTTGAAGCCTGTTTATTTTGCTTCAAAATATATTTTTAAAGCCTTGCATTGGGTTATGAAAGCCGCACCAATAGGCGCTTTTGGCGGAATGGCATATACCATCGGTAAGTATGGACTCGCTACTTTAGTACCGTTGGCCAAGCTGATGATCTGTGTATACCTGACCATGGGTGTTTTTATCTTCCTGATTTTAGGAAGCATATTGCGTTATTATAAAATTTCACTTTGGTCTTTTTTAGGGTATATCAAAAATGAATTACTGATAGTACTGGGCACTTCTTCTTCTGAAGCAGCATTACCATCGCTGATGGAAAAATTAGAGCACATGGGATGTCATAAATCAGTTGTTGGATTGGTGGTTCCTACGGGTTATTCCTTCAATTTAGATGGCACATCCATTTATTTATCTATGGCGGTTATTTTTCTTGCTCAGGTATTTCATATTGAGCTGAACTTACATCAAATGCTCGTAATACTTGGAATACTAATGGTTACTTCTAAAGGAGCAGCAGGAGTTACAGGCAGTGGGTTTGTTATTTTGGCTTCAACTTTATCTGCCACAAAAGTAATTCCTATTGAAGGATTGGCTCTTTTATTGGGAGTTGACCGTTTTATGTCAGAAGCAAGAGCCATTACCAATTTTATAGGTAATGGTGTTGCAACTATTTTTTTATCGAACCAAGAAAAAATGTTTGATAAACAACGAATGCATAAGGCTTTTCATAAACCAGATTAACATTAGGTTTGAAAAGCGTGTGTTTTTTAGAATTGTCGACGCTTGACTTTACGCCACTTCACCCTCTTAAATACAATCTCTTTGTATCCTTTTCTTTCATACAAAACACCAATGCTTTTTTTGTTGATATAAACCAGATCTGAATAAGCCGTATAATCGCTTTTGGTGGGTTGTGGAGCTGCGTCAATGAGTTGTTGGTGTGGCCATGTTTTTCCTTCATCCCAACTGATTCGTAATGTGAGTGAGTCTCTTCGCGTATTACTGGCCGCATTACAAAATGCAAGGATGGCTTTTCCTTTTTTATAACCAATGGTTAATAGGGATGCCTGATTCACAGGGTCGGGTAATTGTGTGTCAAAAAAACTAGCATCCCAACTTTGTCCTCCATTGTTACTGATAGAAATAATTCTTGCACGTATATCTCCTTTTTGATTGCGACTGTTCATCATCAATCTACCATTACTTAATTCAGTGGCAATGGATTCATTGCTTCCTTTGATGGTGAGTGATGAAGCAAGCTGAAATGTTTTACCATGATCATCTGTATAAAAACCATGTGCTGTATAATCTTCAAATTGATGGTGTGGTGCACCTGCCGAATGATTGGCTGCAATAAAAATACGACCGCGATATGGACCTTGCTGAAATTGCATGGCATGTCCGGGTGTATTGGCATAACTTCTCCAGTCTTCCCGAAATTGGTAGTTGGGATTTTTTTGTGGCTGTAACGGTCGATGTACACTTGTAGTAATATTCACAGGATCGCTCCAGGTGATTCCATTGTCTGTAGAAGTGATGTACCATACTTCCCTCAATCCATTTCCTTTACGTACTTCATATTCATGATGATCGCCGGTATTGTAAAAGAGAAAAATACGTCCCTTCGGATACTCGGAATCCAATAGGTCTACCACAGGTGCCGGATTCCCTACTTGCAAGTTTCCCATTTCTGCTACAACTTGAATGGGTAACCAGGTTTT
>JBDKEH010000058.1:0-8841 GCA_039795345.1 Bacteroidota bacterium | reverse complement strand
TAAGCCAATCTTTATTTTATCAGTTAGTCAATAATATTACAAATATTAGCCTCCTTTATTTAAATATATACATTGCAAATTTAAAACTTCATCCGTTGTATTCGCACCGCATTTAATATTGCTAATAAAGCCACTCCAACATCCGCAAAAACGGCTTCCCACATGGTGGCTAAACCACCTGCACCCAATACCAATACAATGGCTTTTACTGCAAATGCTAAAATGATATTCTGTATTACAATGCTCCTGGTGGCTTTGCCTATTTTAATGGCGGTTACAATCTTTAAAGGCTGGTCTGTTTGTATCACTACATTGGCTGTTTCTATGGCTGCATCGCTGCCCATTGCACCCATTGCAATGCCCACATCGCTTAAAGCCAATACGGGTGCATCGTTGATGCCATCGCCTACAAATGCAATGATTTTTGTCTTGTCCTGTTTTAGTTCTTCTACTTTCTGTACTTTGTTTTCTGGTAGCAAATCGCCAAAGGCGGTATCAATGCCAATTTGTTTTGCTACTTTTTGGGTAATGGAATTTTTATCGCCACTAAGCATTATGGTTTGTTTAATGCCGTTCAGGTGCATTTGCCTGATGGCTTCCTGTGCATCCTCTTTTACTTCATCGGCTATCAATACATAACCTGTATACTGGTTGCCTATGGCTACCACTACAATGCTTTCTATAATTTCGTCAATAGCTGCATCGTATGTGATATTATATTTCTTTAGCAGTTTTGTATTACCTGCCAATACTTCTTTCCCGTTCACATTTCCCTTTAAGCCATGCCCTGAAATTTCTTCTATCTCTGTCGCCTGGTAAGTTTGTGTTTCGTTCTTTTCATACTCGGCAATGGCTTTGGCAATAGGATGTGTTGATTTGCTTTCTAATGCAGCTAATGTTTTTATGAAATCTGTTTTGTCCATTCCGTTAGTTACAATTGCCTGCACTTTAAAAACACCTGCCGTTAGTGTGCCGGTTTTGTCCATCACAACGGTATTTATTTTGGTCATTAACTCTAAATAATTAGAACCTTTAAACAAAATACCATTTCTTGAAGCCGCACCTATGCCGCCAAAATAGCCCAATGGAATAGAGATAACCAATGCACAAGGGCAACTGATAACTAAGAAAATTAAAGCCCTGTACAGCCAATCATTAAACACATAATTGCTTAGAACAAAGTAGGGAACCACCACCAATGCTACTGCCAAAAAGAAAACGATAGGTGTATAGATTTTGGCAAATTTTCTTATCAGCAATTCTGTTTTTGCCTTTCTTGCAGTAGCATTTTGCACCATTTCCAAAATCCGTGCAAGGGAACTATCGGCAAATTTTTTGGTTACTTTCAGTTCAATTACTTTATCAAGGTTTAGCATACCTGCCAATACCTGTGCTCCTTTATAAATAGATTTTGGTTTGCTTTCTCCTGTAAGTGCTGCGGTATTGAAGCTGCTGCCCTCACTTAACATTTCACCATCTAACGGAATTTTTTCGCCTGCTTTAATTTGTATGGTTTCGCCTATTTCTACTTCTTCGGGTTTTATTTCTTCGTATTTATTATTCCTTAAAACGCTGGCAGAAGATGGACGGACATCTAATAAGGCTTTGATATTGTTTTTTGCTTTATTAACTGCTGCCTTCTGAAACAATTCACCAACGGCATAGAATAACATTACCGCAACACCTTCGGGATATTGACCGATGGCAAAAGCCCCCATAGTGGCCAATACCATTAATGTAAACTCGGTGAAGAACTCTTTTTTAAGACTGGCTTCCCATCCTTCTTTTATTACCGGTAAACCAACAGGTAGGTATGCAATAGCATACCATGCAAGGCGTACATAGTTTGTAAAGAATGAGGGTTTGAAATAATTATCCAACGCAATGCCAATGAGCAACATAACGAAACTGATAATGGCTGGCAGGTATTGTTTCCATACACTACTATGAGCTTGCAATTGGACTTTATCTTGTCCACTATCAATGGTTTTCTTTTTATGCAGCAGTTGTTCTGCACCTGCTTCGGTATAGATTTTTTCTTCTAATGTGCAGCAGGTCATCCTGCCTTGTTCATCGTAAGTATGCTTATGATTTGGGGCTGTATTTATCATTTTATGAAAATTGATTTAGTTATTATTATTCTTCCTCTTTACCACCACTGGTTTTTGATAATACATAAAATGCACCTTTGGTTGCAATCCTTGCACCTTTCGGTATTTCTTCCAATGGCGTAATTTCTATGTAGCCCAATTCTGTTACACCTGTGGTTACTTCTATCTTTTTAAACTGAATATGCTTTTCAGCTTTGGCTTCTGTATTCTTTTCTGACTTTTCCCCTGCTTCCTTTTTTTCAGCCTTCTCTTTACCTTCGCTTTCCTCATCCACAACCATAAAAATATATTGCTTGCCTTCTGCACTTACCACTGCATCAACAGGAACTGCCTGCACTGTTTGATTACCTACATTAATCAATGCAGATACATACATACCCGGTAACAATTTGATGCCGCCTGTATTGTTGATTTTGGAATGTACAATTACCGATTTGTTTTCATTTTCAAAAGATTGATTGATACCGTAAATAGTACCTGTTATTTGCTTATTGTTCTGATTGGATAGAATGAACTCTACTGTCTGCCCATTCTTTACTTTAAACAAATCCTTTTCATACACCTGCAAATCACAATGAACTTGTGAGTTATCTACAATATCCATTAAGGAGGTTTGCATATCAATATAGCTGCCTGTTTTTATGGGAATATGCCCTATTACACCACTGATAGGTGCAGTGATGGGAATTTGATTTACAAAATTCCCGTTTGCTACAGATGCAGGACTGATGTTTAATTGCTGTAATTGTGTTTCTATCCCTTTCAGCCTTGCTTTATCCGTTTCATATTTGGATGCTGCCTGTTGAAACACTTTTCCTGTACCTGCACTTTTGGTATTCAGTTCCTTTTGGCGTTGGTACTCCTGTTCAGAATAAACAAATTCTTTTTTCAGCATGAGGTAGTCCTGCTGCAACTTCACAATGTCTGTGTTTTCTAATATTGCTACTGTTTGCCCCTGGCGAACATAGTTGCCTTCCAACACTAATATTTTTTTAATGATGCCGGACACCAATGAATTTACATCGGCTTTATTTTGTGGGGGCACTTCCAATTGTCCGCTTGACTTTACCACACTGTTTAGATTTTTCATTTCTATTGTACCTAACTCAATGCCTACGGCTTTCATTTGCTCCTCCGAAACTTCTATGGTTTCTGAATGGGTTTCCTCAACTTTAGTTGTTTCTTTTGTTTCCGTTTTATTGCCCGATTTGCAGGATGTAAAACCGATTGCAACTACAAAGAGTGCAAATGCTATGATTGATTTTATATTTATTGACTTCATTTTATTTATTTCCTTTTAAGTAGTTTAACAATATGATGGACTGATTGAACTGGTTTACTGCATCAGTGTATTGCAGCCGGGTATTGATAGCGGTTTGCAGGTTTTGGATGTACTCCATATACCCAATTTCGCCTTTGGTATATGCTGTGTTTGAAATCCTGATAATATCGTCTGCCTGTTTTAAACCTGTGGTTTCGTAATACTGCAAACCTTCTTTTGCTTTCAGGTATTCGTTGTATTGCACTGCATAACTACTTTGCATGTATAGCAAGGTTTGCTGCCGTTCTGTTTCAATCAACGTATTATTAATTTTGGCAGCTTTTATTTTTGCTTTTTGTGAACCAAAGAATAACGGCACTCCAATACCTACCTGAAATCCTGCTATCCTTGTACCAGGGAAATAATTACGGTTAATTTTTGCTGGGTCAAACCCTTTGATAATAGCCTGATGATAATAGCCCACATTCAAATCAGGAAGTAGCTTGCTTTTCTCCAAATTTATTTGTGATGTACTTACATTCAGCCGTTGATTATAATACTCTATCAGCGGATTTGATTTTATTGCAGCCGTGTCAAACTTGTAATCATCCGGCATCTTGGGTAATTCATTTTCTTTTGGCATTACCGGTTCGGATGTATTCAGCCATTTCTGCAATACCAATTGATAACTGCTTAATGTTGTATTGGCTTGCTTTAACTGCAATTGGTTTTCTTTGTATCTGCTTTCGGCTTGCATTTTCTCCAACTGGTTTGTTTCACCTGTATTATAGCGAAGGGTAGCCCGTTTGAGAAAGTTGCTGTAAATACTATCCTGCTGTTGCAACAGCTTTATTTTTTGTGAACTATAAACCAAATTGTAATAGGCTTCGGTTACTTCTTTTATTATTTCATTCTGTGATAGCAATTTTGATTTTTGTGCTAATAATGTTTCCTGTTTCAGTAGTTTATTTTGATTAGCATACACAGTAGGGAAAGCAATGGTTTGAGTAATGCCTATGCTGTTATCAATATTGCCGCCACTTGTTGGGTCTTGCACTAATTGCAGGTTTGTTTTATCAGGATTAAAACCTGTTTTTTGCAGTACCTGAGATTGCCGAATGTATAGGTCGGCTCCCTTTATTTGCAGGTTATTTTTTAAAGCTATATCAATACATTCCTGTAAAGTTTTTTGATTGCTTTGTGCATAAGATTTTTCTGCAAACAAACTGATGAATGTAAACAGCAACAACACAGCCGCTGTATTGCCGGGGAGTTTTGTTTTTTTCATTTTATTTAGTTTGAAATTAATTTTAGTGTTGAATAAAATGTAGAGTGCAGGAAGTACAAGCAAGGTGAAAAGCGTAGCTGTAATTAAACCGCCAATAACTACGGTGGCTAATGGCTTTTGCACTTCACCACC
This sequence comes from Bacteroidota bacterium, assembly GCA_039795345.1. Lineage (GTDB taxonomy): Bacteria > Bacteroidota > Bacteroidia > Chitinophagales > Chitinophagaceae > Sediminibacterium. The sequence goes on along the minus strand of JBDKEH010000058.1, from coordinate 4,049 downwards.
TGCACCTGTGGAAAGTGCCATTGGTAAAAACCCTAATGATGCAACTGCTGCCGTCATAATTACAGGACGCAGCCTTATGGCTGTACCTTTTCTTACCCTTTCATATATATCGGTAATGCCTTCGTCTTTTAACTGGTTGAAGTAACCAATCAATACAATGCCATTTAATACTGCTACACCAAACAAAGCTATAAAACCAACACCTGCCGAAATACTGAATGGCATACCTCTTAGCCACAAAGCAATGATGCCACCAATGGCGGATAATGGAACTGCGGTAAAAATCAGGAATGATTGTTTTACACTGTTGAAAGTAAAGTAGAGCAATACTAAAATGAGTAATAATGCTACCGGCACTGCAATACCTAACCTTGCCTTTGCTTCTTTCAGGTTTTGAAACTGACCACCATAGGTATAGTAATAACCTGAAGGTAGTTTTAGTTTTTCATCTAATATGGGTTGTATTTCTTCTACCGTGCTTTCAACATCTCTGCCATGAACATTGAAACCTACAAAAGTTCTACGCTGCCCATCCTCATGACTTATTTGTGCAGGGGCTGTTTTGAATGAAATATTTGCTACCTGGTTAATAGGCACTTTGTTGCCTGATGGCAATGGCACATAAAGGTTTTCAATATTGCTGAAGTCTTTCCGCAAATCTTTTTGCAACCGTACTACCATGTCAAACCGTTTATCTCCTTCAAACACAACACCTGCCACATTTCCTGCAAAAGCAGTTTTCAGCACCATGTTTACATCACTGATGTTTAATCCGTATTGTGCAATTTTATCACGGTTATACTCCACTTGTATTTGTGGCAAGCCGCTTATTTTTTCTACAAAAGGTTCACTTACTCCTTTTACATTTTTTATCAAACCTGCTATTTTATTTGCCTGAGCATTCAGTATTTCCAAATCTTCACCATAGATTTTTATTGCCACATCCTGTTTGATACCTGTAATTAATTCATTAAACCGCATCTGCATTGGTTGTGTAATTTCAAAATTTACACCGGGTAAAATGCTTAGTGCTTCTTCCATTTTTTCCATCATTTCTTCCCTGGTATGTGCAGATGTCCATTCTTCTTTAGGCTTCATGGAAAGCATCATATCGGCTCTTTCTATCGGCATCGGGTCGGTTGGAATTTCAGAACTCCCTATTCTTGTTACCGCCTGTTTTATTTCAGGAAACTTATCCTTTAAAATTTTCTCCGCCTTGCCAAATGTTTCTACTACCTGCGTTAATGATGTGCCTTGTGCCATGCTTATTTCAACGGAAAGGTCGCCTTCTTCCAATGTCGGGATAAACTCACCGCCTAAGCTGTTGAACAGGATTAAGCTGCCGGCAAATAATACTACCATAGCAGCCACAATTGTTTTTTTCCAATGCAAAGCCCAATTGAGTAATGGTATGTAAAGTTGTTGCAAGGAATCAATTATTTTATCTGATATATTGCGTTTATGTGTTGCCTTTTTACTGAGGAACAATGCACTCATCATTGGCACATAAGTCAATGAAAGAATAAATGCCCCTAAAATAGCAAAGGCAACTGTTTGTGCCATTGGCCTAAACATTTTGCCTTCAATACCAACTAAGGCAAAAAGGGGCAGGTAAACAATCAAGATGATTATTTCGCCAAAGGCAGCACTATTTCGGATTTTGGATGCGGCCTGAAATACTTCTTCATCCATTTGCGGCTGTGTAAGTTTTTGCAAATCGACATGATGATGTTTACTCATGTAAATGCGGTGTACAATTGCTTCTACAATAATTACCGCACCATCTACAATAAGCCCAAAATCAATAGCTCCCAAACTCATCAGGTTGCCACTTACACCAAACAAATTCATTAAAATAATGGCAAAGAGCATCGCTAAGGGAATAACAGAAGCTACTATCAGCCCTGCCCTAAAATTTCCTAACAGCAACACCAATACAAACACTACAATCAGTCCTCCTTCAATCAAATTCTTTTCTACCGTGCCCATAGCCCTGTTTACTAATTCTGTGCGGTCAATAAATGGTTCTATTACTACACCTTCGGGCAATGATTTTTGTATTTGTGCCATTCGCTGTTTAACATTTGTAATTACCTGTGCAAAGTTTTCTCCTTTCAGCATCAGGGTAATACCTGCCACTACTTCGCCTTCACCGTTTCTTGTAACTGCACCGTACCGTGTTGCACTGCCAAACTGTACCGTTGCCACGTCCCGGATTAATACAGGAATGCCGTTTACGTTTTTTACAACTATTTTTTCAATATCACTTAATGACTTTACCAGTCCCAAACCACGAATGAAATAAGCATTGCTGCGTTGTTCTATGTAGCTGCCCCCGGTGTTTTCATTGTTACTCTCTAATGCTTTGTAAATTTCAGGTATGGTAATATTCATTGCATTGAGCTTGTCGTTATCCAAAGCAATTTCATATTGCTTTACATAACCACCCCAACCGCTTACTTCTGCCAAACCTTCTGTACCTGCCAATTGCCTCCGCACAATCCAATCCTGCATGGTACGCAAATCAGTAGCGGTGTATTTGTTTTCAAAGCCTTTTTTGGCATGAATGATATATTGATATATTTCACCCAATCCCGTAGTAATAGGCCCCAAAGTGGGCTCACCCAATCCTTGCGGAATTTGTGCTTCGGCTTCTTTAAGTCGTTCACTTATTTGCTGCCTTGCCCAATAGACATCAGCATTGTCTTTAAAAACAATTGTGATTACGGATATACCACTACGGCTAATGCTCCGCTTTTCAATTACATTGGGAATATTTGCCATTGCCAACTCAATAGGTGTGGTAATAAACTGCTCTACCTCCTGAGCACCTAATGTTGGAGCTTGTGTAATTATCTGTACCTGGTTGTTTGTGATGTCGGGCACGGCATCAATTGGTAACCGCATAGCGGATATAACGCCCCAAATAATGAGAGCCAATGTAAAAGCCCCCACTACAAGTTTGTTTTTTATTGAGAACTGAATTATTTTTTGAAACATTGAAAATTTTATTTGTTTATGAATTTTATGTATTGGTTAATCCATGCAGCAATAGCGAACAACATCAAGATGCATATTATCGCTATCCCTACCGCTTTGAATACCTGCAATAGAGTAAGCGGTTTACGCTTTTTCTTTTTGCTTTTAATGGACAATTTGTTTTTGATTTATATGATTAATCACGGCTATAAACCGGGAAGCATACCACAACGTAAAATGAATTACATCAAACTATAAAGCCTGATGAATAGCATTAAGGAAACGAAATGTTGTGATTTGTAGATTAACCTATCTTAGGCGGTTGCCAAACAGAATGGAAGTCGTAGGAGTTAAACACTATTTCGTAATGAAACTTCACAGATTGAAATAGCATTTTAGGCATTTTGTATAATGCCAAAGGCTGATAAAAAGCTGATGCAGGACAGTGGGAACAAGTACAGAAGGGAGTACAGGCTTCGTCACCAGTTTGGTGTTGTTGTTGCTGAGTAGTAGCAGAAATCTTTTGCTCAGCCATTACATTACGCTCCTGCCTGTCAATGCATGGAAGGCATGACAGCACCAAAAGGTAAATGCTCATTATGAAGGCAAAAAATTTCATTGCGGCAAATATAAGCAGAAATATGAAAGGTTGTACCCCCAACCTGCAAAACTTGCAAAGTCTTCAAAGTCTGCAAACTCTGCAATGTGTAGAAGGGTTTGAACTGGTGGGGCAAAAAAAAACCCCCGAAGGAACAGTTTCAAATGCGTTGGTATGAACCTGCTTTGATTTTGGTAAGGGTGTACCCGGTTGCAGATTTTAGCACATCATCAACCGTTCTGGCAGATAGCTTAAACTTAGTGCCTATTTCGGTTGCTTCCTTCCTTGTAAATTCTTGGGGCAAAGCCTCAAAGAATTTGCGTTTGCCATCGCCTGAATGAAACTGCATGGTTTCATTTTGCTTGGGTAGGTTATTGAACATTAGTAAACTATGCTCTAAGTAGGTTTGAACTATTAGTAAGACTGTATTAAAATCTTCATCGGTACAAATAATTGTAGCGGTCATTTCTCC